>JANMJN010001351.1:0-3006 GCA_031371355.1 Saprospiraceae bacterium | reverse complement strand
CCCAAACCGAAGGCAGCTAAGAAAGATAGAAATATATAAATCGGCAGAAACACAATGCGCCAACTCGGTACGTATTGATAATAAAACATCAAGACGATTAATAAGCCAAATGAAATCATAAAATCCACAAAACTGGTGATGACAGAACTCGCTGGGACAATCAGCCTTGGGAAATAGACTTTCGACAGTAAATTGGCATTGCCAATCAAGCTATTACTCGCTTCGCTTAACGCATTGGAGAAAAACTGCCACGGTAACATCGCTGCAAAAACCATGATGGCATAAGGTACATTGCCTTCGGGTTCCATTTTTGCCAGTTTTCCAAACACAACGGTGAAAACAACCATTGTCAAAAATGGGCGTAGCACTGCCCACAACACACCGACCACCGTTTGTTTGTACCGCACTTTCAAGTCGCGCCATGACAGGATGTAAAACAACTCGCGATAGCGGTACAAGTCCGTCCAGTAGTTTTTTTCGGTTCTTCCGGGTTCAATAATAAGACTATATGTGTTCTTCAGATTCGACATAAGGCGATTTTATATTATTTTCTCTGTTAAATATGTCTGTAGCGACATCAAAAACTTGTTGGTGATAAGCATCCCATGTGTATTGCTGGGCAATGTGCGCAGCTTGCTCGCCAACTTCTTTCAATAAGTAGCGATTGTAATAATACTTTTCAACGGCATTGACCCACGCATCCAAATTACCAACAGGCAGAACTTCTCCGCCGCCTTGTTCGACAGCATCTTTTGCGCCTGTATTTTCAGAAACCAAAATCGGTGTGCCACATGCCATAGCTTCAATGACCACTTGCGCCCAACTGTCAATATTGGATGGGAAAAGAAAAAGGTCTAAACTGTGGTGCATCTCAACCAATTCAGCATGACTTAAAAAAGGCATGTAGCGGAAGTAAGGCACGTCCAACTCTGGTACAGGAAAATCATCAACAGGACCAATCAGCGTCAAACGCACGTTCAAATTGCGTTTGATCAAGGTATCAAGGACTTCCATCAAAAAAGGTAATCCTTTCCGAAGCATTAATGTGCCTACGAAATAGAGTTCAAGCACCCCCTCAGTATTTTGAGGGTTTTGAGTTAATTGTTGACTCTTAATATTGTATGTTTTCTTTGGATAAAAAACGGTTTGATTGATACCGAGATATGTTTTATAAATATAATCTGCTGGAAAACCATTGTCTATCAATGTCTTTTCTGCAAAAGAGGACAAAGCGATAATGTAGTCCGTATAAACTATGGCTTTATCTTTATGTGCTGAAACGAAAGCCAATTCTTTGCTGTTTGTATAAACCCCTGCTTCTGTCAATATCGGATTTTGATAATTGTGATGAACGGCAGTCATATCTAAAATCGTCGTTTTACCCCGTTGTTTGGCTACTTTAAACGTTTCTAAATTCGATGTTTCGTAGCCAATTACCATATCAAAGTCGGCGTATTTAAGAATATGGCCAACCCGATTATCAAACCACTTATGACCCATTTGTAAACTCCAATACTCAGACTTAACAAACTTTTTAACCAATGCTATGAGGGGGAAATGTGTGATTTTATGATCGTCAATACCCGTATAACGTTGTTTACGAATCTTTGCAAGCAAATTATCTCCTTTAGCGAAGCCCAAAGTCTTTGGAAGCCAAATTTTATTGGCTGCAATAGATGTATAGAATTGTGTCAACACGTTGCGCTTGAATAAAGCGATGAGCAGCGCATTCACATGTTGTTTACCGATATGACTAACTATTATTTTCATCGTATTCATGTGTTTCTAGTAATGCCTTTTTTGCGCCATACACTTTATCCAATAACGCCAATCCAAAAAAAACATAAGCCGTTTGGTACGCATTGAAAATAAACAAAGTGAAAAAGAAGATGTAAAACAGAATGGGTACAGAGAATATCCAAGGAATCCTTAATTGAGTAGCTAAAAAAACAAAAAGACCGATGCGTATGAACAATAAAAAGTAACCGCCTTCGACCACAACCCTTTCGGGTTCCTCTTCCGTATAACCGTATTCGACCAATTCAGGTGATCTGCCCCATTTATTGGTTGCGCCTTGATATGTTGCGCCTAAACCGATACCAAACAAAGGATATTTGCCATTGAAATCAAAGGCTTCGACAAATGTGCCCATTGTTCTGGATTGTGCTTCTCCTGATTTTTGTCCAGAGGTTACTCTATAGGCAAAACCCGTATAAGCTCGTTCGACAACTGCTCCTTGTTTACCGACACCAAAAACAATACCTGCTACAAAAAGCAGGGCTATGACACCAATCAGTTTTATTTTGTGTGTAAAAGTGCCATAACTGACCAACCCGAAACCAATGCAAAGCACTAAAGGCAACATGATACTCCGACTTCCATTCATAAAAGCACTGACAACACTCAAACCAATCATTGCCAGAATAATAGGTATATATTTTTTCGCTTCAACCATCAAAGCCCATATAAATAAGCCTGTGAAAAACAGTAAAGAACCGTAGCCAGCAATATAGGAGAAAGTCCCAATCACACGCACGCCTCCTTCATCGTCAAAACCGACAACATCATCTGAACTTTCATAGCGATTGAGTATGTGTGAACTCGGTAAACTGAATTGGATGAATGTCAAAATACTTTCTGCAAGGCAAATGACAATCATAATTTTAATCAGGTTCTCTATCGGGAAGGCATCGCGCTCATAGAGATATGTCAACATCAAGAGCCAGAAACCAAAATGCAAAATAAAGCCAAAAATGCCATGAAAGACCGTTGCATTCATCGGGTTGAGAGCTAAAGCTATCAAAACGAGGGCTAAAGGCACTAATGGTTGATACGAGAAGATGTTTTTTTCTCTTTTCATCAACATAACGACTAAAAAAGGTGCTATCAATTGCAACAAAAACAATAAATCATTGACGTCACCAACGCCTGCAAAAACCCATTTCCGCAACGCACCGTGCAAGGTCGTGTACAAAAAATAAAACAACAATAGGTTTTGATTCCTTT
>JANMJN010000718.1:0-1779 GCA_031371355.1 Saprospiraceae bacterium | reverse complement strand
TCTTTTGGGTTTGAAAGAAAGTATGCACGTTTCGTGTATAAAACATACAGCTCTTTTAGCGAAAAAAGTGAAAAAAGTAGCCGTTTGTGGCGGTGCAGGTGGCTTTTTGCTCAATCAGGCTATTGCTGAGGGTGCAGATATTTTTGTGACGGCGGACTATAAGTACCACGAGTTTTTTGATGCTGATGGTAGAATTGTGATAGCCGATATTGGTCATTTTGAGAGCGAACAGTTTACAATTGACTTGTTAAATGATGTTTTACAAAAACAATTTGAGAAATTAAATGTTTTTTCTACAAAAAATATTACAAACCCCGTGAATTATCTGTAAATTTGCGGGCTTTTTCAGAGTCATTGGTTTTCAACTCAAAACGTAACCCTTAGCTCTGTGCTTCAACGACTATAAAAATTTAAAAAAATATGGCAACAGCAAAAAATAGTAAAGAACTGACGACGGCGGAAAAATTGCGCCAACTCTATGAACTTCAATTGATTGACTCTGAATTGGATGAACTTCAAAACATGAAAGGCGAATTGCCTATGGAAGTCAATGATTTAGAGGATGATATCGCTGGTTTGGAAACGCGCACTCAAAAAGCGGATCAAGGCATGTCGGAGTTAGATGCCGAAGTCAAGAAGCAAAAAGAAAATATCAAAATGGCAGAAGCATTGATTGAGCGTTATAAAAAACAGCTTGACAATGTGAAAAATAACCGTGAATTCGATGCCTTAAACAAGGAAATCGAGTTGCAACAATTGGACATTCAGTTGGCTGACAAACGGATTCGTGAAGCACAACGCAACAGCGAAGCGAAGAAAGAAACGGCTGATGTGGCGCGCAAACGTCTCGAAGTAAAGTTGAAAGAACTCGAAACGAAAAAGGTAGAATTGCAGAAAATCCTTGAAAAAACAGAAAAAGAAGAGGAAAAACTGCGCAAAAAGTCTGAAAAAGCCCGTAAAAGCATCGAAGACCGTTTGTTGAAATCCTATGACAGAATCCGCACTTCTTACCGCAATGGTTTGGCAGTTGTGTCTGTACATCGGAGTTCTTGCGGCGGTTGCTTCAACCACATTCCACCGCAATTGCATCTGGAAATTGGTTTGCACAAAAAAATTGTTGCTTGCGAACACTGCGGTCGTATTTTGGTTGAAGACAGCATCATGGAAGAAGAGGTTGTCGGATAATTGAAAAGCGAAAAATTGATAGCCCTAAAAGGGCGTTATATGTTAGCAATGGGTAACGCCCATTGAAAATGAAAAATACAGGGGCAAGGTGCGGTTAGACGTATTTTGCCCCTTATTATTTTACTTTAAAATTAATGTTTCTTAAAACTATTTTAGGCGCACACATATTATCCATTATCAACTATCCATTATCCATTAAATTTCATGTCTTATAAAATCAAAGAAATATTTTACACTTTACAAGGTGAAGGCGGACAAGCGGGGCGTGCTGCCGTTTTTTGCCGTTTCACGGGTTGTAACCTCTGGACGGGTCGTGAGAAAGACAGAGACAAAGCGATTTGTCCATTTTGTGATACAGATTTTGTTGGTACAAATGGATTGAACGGTGGGAAATATAAAACAGCCAAAGATGTAGCGGCAAAGGTGAGTGAAGTATGGGGCGACCCCTCAGTAGGCAAGCCTTATGTTGTATGCACAGGTGGTGAACCCGCTTTGCAACTCGACGATGCACTTGTTGCAGCCTTTCACGAAGCAAGTTTTGAAGTAGCGATTGAAACAAATGGCACTTTACCGCTTGCAAAAGGCATTGATTGG
>JANMJN010001222.1:0-4350 GCA_031371355.1 Saprospiraceae bacterium | reverse complement strand
TGCTTTTATTTTTGGAAAATATAAATCTGCTCAAAGACCACGGGAGGAGTCGCCAGAAACAAATAGATTTCCATTGAAATAGGGGGAATTAAAAAGCCTAAACAGATAAGGCTTTGCGTAATGGTTATTTATTTATAAGATTTTGTTAAGTTTTGTCAAAATATGCTATGATTCACAAATGTAAAATTTGTCAGTAAAGTTTATGATCCAAAAAACATCAAATTCGTGACTACAAAAAACGTGGCGTAATGACGCGCGCTTGGTCTTCAATTTTACCAAACTTATAAGTCAACAAGAGTTCAATTGAATGATTCGCATTGTTGATTTCCTTCAACATGGATGTATTAACATCGTAGCTAAAACCAAGTCCATAATGTTCCCAGTCAAATCGCGCCGTAATTACCCACGCATCATTCAGCGTTCCACCGTCGAGTTTATTCACCGTCCGCAACCAAGCACCTAATTGCATTGAAGCCCGATTAGGCTCGCGAAGAATCACTTTGACAGCCCCGCCCATCATATACTCCGTTGACGGACCTTGTTGCATCATCAGTAAACTCGGTGCTACACTAAAAAACCGTGCCAGTCGGAATTCTCCTGCTAAGTGCAAGGTTCTTTTGAGGTATAAATTCTGAAATAAACTGTTATCGAAAGAAACTTCGGGGCGATTGAGATGTTGTAAAGCGAAACCACCCATGATATGGCTGTGTTTTCCAAAGGTCGAATACCAACCCAAACCCATCGAAGCGTCAAATTTCCAAAGCCTATTAGACTGCACATCACCGCCTAAACGTGACGGATCATAGCCCCCATTGCCGTCGTGTTGGTTCACCCATTCACGGTCAGCTAAATTAATAGATTTTTTGAACAAACCGACTTGACCACCACCGACCAAGAAGTGCGCAACATCACCTTTACCGCCCATTTTCCGAGCATAAGCAATAGAGGCTTTCCCTTCGTCGTGTTGTAGTGCGCCTGTTTTGTCGCTCCAAACGCCTACGCCCCAACCAAAAAAGTCTGTGGATTTTAAGTCTTTACGCCTCTCGAAAGTCAATGCCAAAGTCTTAAACGCCGCATCTTTACCGAGTATGGCTGCCCATTGATTCCGATATTGTAAGTTAAGACGCGCCCTATCTTCCATCATACCGACGGCAGCTGGACTGAGGTGCATGGTCGCGTTGGTAAACTGAGAAAAGTGCATATCCTGCCCCCTCAATATCCAAGCACCCATGACAAACACGGTGGTAAGTAATAATCTATTCATTTTTAAATGGTTGTTGTTCGTTATTCGGGATTGGTTATTCGATCAAAACCAATAACCAATCCCCAATAACTATTATCGAACTAATAAAACATCTCTCGCTATTCTTTGAACAGTGCCGTCTATGAATTCTGCTTCAAGAACTACAACAAATGTGCCTGTGTTCAAAGGCTTACCTCTAAATGCACCATCCCAATGCACTGACCCATCTGGTTTGAAGTCTTTGGCTTCATAAATCAACTCACCCCAACGGTCGAAGATGCGCATAAACCGTACTTTTACGTGGTTCGGATTGCCCAAAACGGTATAGTCTTCGAGGTCAGGTTTGAAAATATTCGGTACATAGATCGTATATTGTGGAGGAATTGCTGTGTAAATAACAAGCTCACCAGAGGCTTGACATCCATTAGAATCAATGGCTGTGACCATGAAAGTATGTATATCTTTATCTTGTAATGTTGTTTTTGTCACTTGACACGTCGGACAGCTCATTTGTGTTTCTGGTGTCCAGCGATAATATGCTGGTTTGAAACCAATTCCCGATTTTGCCGTCAAAGTTACCTCATCTCCTCGTTTTGGAGCTGCCAAATTTGAAACAATTGTGACAACACTCGCTGGTGGCTCGCTGACAACAACCGTTGAATCTAACCCACAGAAATTAGGGCTTTCGATTTTCAAGTTGTAGCTACCGCCTGCTAAATTAATCAAGGCATTTGCAAATGTAGGCTGATTGTTCAGCCACACCCGCATCCGAGTCGTATCTGATAGAATATTAATCCTTCCATTATGCATTCCATAACACAATACTGAATCCACCTTCAATTTCACATTTGGCAATAACTTTACCAAGAATGTATCCGTCTGAGCATTACCGCAAGAGTCCCAAACCCGAACCCAATACCTACCCGCTTGGCTCACAGTCAAAGTTGAAGCCGTTGAACCATCAGACCACAAATAATTGCGGAATTGATACCCATTAACTTTCGCATCTATCACAGCAGGATAGTTTGGACAAATTGTTATATTCCGACTCAAGGCTAAAACAGGGGCATTGCTCACACATCGTTGATTCTGTGCCAAATATGCCAAAGCAAAAACCGTAAAACTATCAGGCGTAACAATTCGAGATCGCACGCGACCTGAAGCAAAAGTCCCAGACGAACCATCATTCCCTAAGTTTACCCACTCAAAACCATTCCATCCGACGACGCCGACTTTCGGTAAATCGTTATCTGTCAATATATCAATACGGCTTTCCGTATTCCAAGTCAATGTCAATCGTGTTGGCGTTGACCCTTTTATATCCCAATATTCTATATCACTGACCTTCAAAATTGTTAACTCTCTACTTCCAATCGAAAAAGGTGCACCTACGGGCAACGTCGCTACTGAGGGGTTGCCTTTAAAATACGCTGCGCGAAAAACTGCCCCCACATTAGGCGTTTGCGCTGTCGATACTGTCCGCATCAATTTATCATCCCCAATCGGAAAACTGAAAGAATCTCGACCTATTTTAGAACAATAACCATCAATATGGCGCGCATCCGCAGTATTCGTATATCTTGCATTACTATCAAATATCAAAGATACAGAGGGGGTGTTTCTGGGTGTCAACACCGAGCCATTCTGAAAAGTCAGATTCGACGTGACCGCAACAGGTATATGCAGCATCAGCCCATTACCATTTGCCAGTGTCAAATTCTGAAAATCAATTGCTCTTGTGCCAAAAATATTCTGTAACCGTTTACCATAAAAAGAAGCAGTTCCTTTATTGTTCGCAAACATACCCGAATTCGTTAGATCGCCATAAAATGCCATTTGGGAGGTGGGGTGCATTCTACTTTCTCCGTAGTTTTGTGTGTGTTGCTGTGCAAAAGCACTTTGCTGCGTCTTTGTGATTATCACCACCAACATAAGTAGGCGGATAATGGAAAACTTCGTTAAACTGAATATGGTTGGCACGACAGTTTTGTGTCGCATAAACCAAAAAATTTTGATGATTGAAACGGGGAGAGTCTCTGAGTTTATTTAAAAAACGCACCGGGAGTTTGCGTCTTTGCTACAAAGGAGAGGTAATTCTTGACGAAAGTCAATGAAATGGAAGTGTCTCTTTTCGTTTTTTTTTTGAATTAAATGTCACAATCAACCGTTTATCAAAAAAAAGTGTTTGAACCCATTGTGTTATAATCTTTTAAGCATCTAATAAAATAGATACCCAAAGAGTACCCATAAAGGTATAATTTTCAATAACACTATTTTAACGTTAAAATAATATATAAAAACCTTTCTAAACAAGTGAAAATCAATGACATACTGAGGGGGAACAAAAAGGGTTAGCATTTATTAAAAACAATATTTGTCCATAATGTTTTTTGGTAACAAAATAATTTCTACTTTTTAGCTATATGTTATGTGTTGTGTTCTATCTAATCTGTGACAGAATCTGACCTCCAATATATGGTTTGAGATGCCCCATATTAAATTTATCTAAAAACTGTTTGAACCTCTTTCAAGCCTTCAATCAATCTACCAATATCTTCATAAGTATTGTAAATCGAAAATGAAGCCCGAATCGTGCCTGGAATATCATAAAAATCCATAATCGGTTGCGTGCAATGATGCCCTGCCCGAATACAAACTTCCTTTTGACCCAATATCGTCGCCACATCATGCGGATGACACCCCCTCAGTATAAAGGATAAAATCGCTGATTTTTCGGCTGCCCGACCAATGATGTCTAAACCTTCAATCTTCAAAAGTTCAGAAGTTGCATATTCCAACAATTCATTTATGTGCTTATGAATAACCTTACGACCGATGCTTTCCACAAAATCAATAGCTGCGCCCAAACCAATGACACCCGCCATATTCGGCGTTCCCGCTTCAAATTTCTGTGGAATCGGTGCAAAGATCGTCCTTTCAAACGTCACATCTCGGATCATATCGCCCCCAAAACGATAAGGCGTCATGTCGTTCAACAAATGTTCTTTGCCATACAAAACACCTACGCCTGTTGGTCCAAACAGTTTATGCCCTGAAAATGCTAAAAAATCAACATCCAATTTTTGAACATCCAAAACATGAGAAGC
>JANMJN010001219.1:0-2118 GCA_031371355.1 Saprospiraceae bacterium | reverse complement strand
CGGTTGTGCCTGTTGTTGTCAAATTGATATTAGCAGGGCAATTTTGGAATACAGGTGGTGTCACATCGGTTGTACAAGGGTCTGTACCACCGTCTTGAATGATGACTGTGTAATCCTCCACTTCACCCAAATCAAAAGATTCACAAGCGGTTGGATAAGCTCCTTTTTTCATCGAAATACGCATCGTTGTAGAGCCGAGTGATGCTGTTGTAGGAATGGTAACAGATTGATTGACTACCGCACTGTTGCTGTTTTTTTCTAAAACCAATTCTGCATCTTCATAAATACCATTGCGATTGAAGTCAATCCAAGAGCGGAAATACAAGGGTGTCAAATAGCCGGGCCAGCTCAAACCAGGTGTTATACTGAGGGGGTAGCTTTGACCTTTTGCAACGGTTGCCGTTTTGTCTTTCCAATCTGAATAACCGACAACGAAGCGGTCATCTCTGGTTTTTGACGTGGCATTGTCTAAATTCGCTAATTTGACGTTGGCAATCCATTCATTCCAAGGGGCATTGGATTTAGAAGCACAATTAGTTGTCGGCGGAGTCGTCGTAGTAACGGTAAAGGACGTTGTGGACACCAATATATTATTGTTCTCATTACTTTCCGTTATGGCATTGGTGTCATCGGCTTTCAAAATAAGGTAATATTGACCAGCCGCAAGCGTCGAGGGTATAATAACAAAACTACTTTGATTGAGCGAATCACTTGGGGGAATGATTAGATTCGGAGCAACACCTATACCACTGCTTCCAATATCGTCGATACTGAAAACATTGTCACTCGAAATATAGGTTCTAACATTAAAACTATTTGCGACAGAGGCTGTACCCTTGTTTTTGATAGTGACATTGAAATTCATATTTTGACCTTGTTGTACTGAGGGGGTCGGCATTGTCAAATTTGCCAATGTCAAATCGGGTAAATTAGGATTACTCGGTCTGGTTTCCCAAGCCACATCGTCAATCTCAAGACTGCGATAAAAATCGCCGCCTGAACTGATGTATTTGAAAACAATATAGCGGTCACTGCCGCGATAAGTCGCAAAATCAACGATATATTCCGTAAAAGCATTGCCACCGATAGCATACTGCCCCATCGAAGTAAAACTTGACGCATCGAATGGATTGCTCAAAGTGCCAATTTGAATCAGCGCATTACCCCCCGCTTCACTACCAAAAGTATTCGCCGCTTTAAAACGGAGGCGGTTTGTACCCGCCGCAAGGTTAGAAATTTCGGGCGAAACAAGCATAATTAAAGCAGAATCCGTCATAGGTGTACTGCGGAACATGATAACGCGTTTGGTAGTATTGCCTACTGTACCACGACTGGTTATACGAACATCTGTCCACGCTTCATAGACTGTTGGTGCGTGATAGGTAAGTTTATTCCAGCATAAAGGCAAATTGAATCCTTGTGGCGATGAATAGGAACCGCTTTCAAAATCTTCAACAAAAGCCGTTCGTGCTGCTTGTGTACACAGTTCGTTTTGTTGGTTAAAATGTGTTGCCAATGACCACGCTGACCAAGCACCACTTGTCACACAACGGCTGCGAACAAGTGCACGAAGACGACCTTGAACAAGTGTTATATTCACAAAAGTATCTGTTAGAATACCAGACGAAATAAGCGCACCACCATTTGGTTGGCTCGTATCATCATAAAGGAGTTGATATTCATAATCTACAGCATTACTGACCTTTGACCAAACGAGTTTTGCCGTGCTGGCGGTGATGTCTTTTGCATAGATTTTTGAGGGTGAGGTAGGGCTACAAGTGGTATTATTATTTTGAATAACCACCATATAATCCTCCACTTCTCCCGCTGCAAAGGTTTCGCAAGCTGCTGGATATGCGTCTTTTTTCATACTCACTCGCATGCGCACAGTGCCTGTTATTGCGGTAGTTGGAATTAAAATACTTTGCGTAATGGGTTGATTACCATTATTTTGTTCTAATATTTTTTCAGTATCTTCAAAAATACTGTTATTGTTAAAGTCAATCCAAGCGCGGAAAAAGAGGTTGGTTTGGTATCCCGCCCAACTCAAACCGGGTGTTATACTGAGGGGGGTATGTTTGACCTTTTGAAACGGTGGCGGTTTTGTCTGTCCAGTCT
>JANMJN010001198.1:0-2449 GCA_031371355.1 Saprospiraceae bacterium | reverse complement strand
GCTTGTGTGGACTGCATCGTTGCCATGCCTTTTTTGTTGAACTCAATGACGGAGATAAAATCCATCATCACGTCTTTGCCCGTCGCTGAAATACCGTTGAATAAGCCTGTGTGTTTGCCGACAAACGTGCCGATAACGGTTGTTCTGTTTTCAGAAACAATGATTTGTTTGATTTGGTGTTTGCCACCTGTAAAACCTTTTGCCGTTGCATCAGCAAAGCCAATCAAACCATCAGCATTCAACGGTTGTGGTGTGAAAGGGTTTGCAAACCGATAATCGGTTGCCAATAGTTTGCGCAAAGCCACAGCGTTGTTGGCATCAATAGCTGCATAAATAGAACGGGTAACATTGTCGAGCTTTTCATTTTTAGCATGACCGACAGAAGTTGTTGCTGCAGCAAGCATGAGAACGGGAATAAAATGAAATGTTTTCATCAGAAAATGATTTAAAAAAAGTGAACGAAATAATTGTTAATTGATAGGACAAAGGTGGGGTCTCGTTCACCCTCAAAACATTCACATAGGTTAACAAATACGCTATCTTTTCTTTTTTTCTGAAATAATTTTCCGAATCCGACTCAACGATTGTGGTTTGATGCCTAAATACGAGGCGATATAGTGCTGTGGCACACGCTGAAAAATATTTGGAAAGGATTTGAGTAATTTCTCATAACGGTCTTCGGCGTGTTCAGCGCGCAAGCTCATCATGGTGTCAAGGCGTGCAGCCGTGGCTTTGGCGTGCCGTACTTTTACATATTCGTCATAAGCTGGAATGCTTGACCGAACATGGTCAAAGTTCTCGCGGGTAAAAAGGAATAGTTCTGTATTTTCGAGGGCTTGCAGATAATAAGGCGTTGGCACTTGACCATAAAAACTATTGAGGTCGCCAATCCACCATTCTTCTTGGGCAAAATAAATGATGTGTTCCTCGCCATGTTCGTCCGTATAATAATAACGCAAAACGCCTTGATTGACAAAACCGACATAACGGGCAATTTCACCTTCTTGAAACAAAAAGGACTTCTTTTTCAATTTTGTGATTTTGGCATAAGACATCATCAGTTCCACATCTTTTTCCGTGATAGGAACGATTTTTTTCAAATGGTTATACAGTCTGTCGTAGTAAGCATTCATTTCGCTTTTTTGAAAACAAATATAGTTGTTTCTAAAAACAGCTTTATCAGAATATTAAAAAAGCTTTGAAAAACAGTCGTTTTCAAGGCTTTTGGGCTTTTATACTGAGGGGGTGCTTTTATCCCAAAAGGAATCCAAACCGACGCTCAACATCGTATCTAAGCATAAAGACTTATGACAAATTATAAAATCATTCTTTCCATTTTAGGCTTGTGTCTCTGCACTTTCAGCCATGCACAAGTCATTGACAACACATCGTCTGTCAAAAACAATGAAAGCGACAAATACTTTCGTTTTCATTACGACAACGACTACTTTACGGCAACGGACGAATACTATACCCAAGGCATCACTTTGGAATTCGTGCATCCCGTTTTGAAAAACAATCCAATCAACAAATTGCTGCTCAAACCCAAGCACAGCGATACCAAATACGGTATTCGTGTTGATCATTATGGCTATACACCCACCAGCATCAGAAGTGAATTTATACGTTATGGCGACCGTCCTTTTTGTGGCAATCTCTCTGTGAGTTCTTTTTTGATGGCTATTGATACCGTTAAACAACAACGCCTTTCTACAACTTTGACCGGCGGCGTTATCGGGAGTAAAGCAGGTGGGAAACAAATGCAGGTCAAAATACATGAGTGGTTGAAAAACATCACGCCGCTTGGTTGGGAATATCAAATTGCCAATGACGTGATTTTGGATTACCAAATCAATTATGAAAAAGCGTTGTGGCAATACCGCAATGTGTTTTTGGTTAATTCTTATTCTGAATTGCGCGTTGGCACACATACGGATAAAGTTAAGTCTGGTTTTAACTTCATGGTTGGTAATATACCCAATCCTTATGCTTCTAACAATCAAACCCAATCCACTAAAAAGAAATTTCGGTCTTATGTTTATGGTCAATTGCAGCCAGGATTTACGTTTTATGATGCCACTTTGCAAGGCGGCATGTTCAACAGAACCAGCCCATATACGATTGCAGGAAAAGACTTGACACGTTTGACACTTCAAGGTGATTTCGGTGAGGTTATGAAGATTCGGAAACTGACCTTAGAGTATTGTCAATCTTTTATCACTAAAGAATTTAAAACGGGTCAATTGCATCGTTGGGGCGGTGTTAGGTTAGGTTTTGTTTTTTAAATTGTATAACTTTACAACCCATTCAACGTATGACTAAAAGTACCCATCGCCCTGTATGTGATGGGTACTTTTCTTTTAGACATCCGAAAAAATACTGAGGGGGAGCAGCAAACGTTTCGGAAACTTTTGAAGTTTCCGAAACGTGAAAGTGCTTAATATGAAAG
>JANMJN010001135.1:0-9407 GCA_031371355.1 Saprospiraceae bacterium | reverse complement strand
CATTTGGTTGGCGACATTGGTATAGATTTGATAGTCAACAACTTAGAAAGAATTGAAACGCATAAGACACATCTATTTGACTGCCTCAACAAATCCCGAATCCCGAATCCCGAATCCCGAATCATTGAGGGGGGCTATTTTTTTATGTCGTGTCACCGAGCCAGTAATACGGATGATGTGGGGCATCTTAAACAGATTTTATCTATTTTTGATGAAATAAAAGAGCCTATTATTTTTCCGATTCACCCACGGACTAAGGCGACTATCAAGCAGCATGGCTTGGAACATTATTTGGAAAAACCACATGTGTATGTGCTTGATCCTATTGGTTTTTGGGATACTCAGACGCTTATTCGTCATGCAAAAATGGTGTTGACAGACTCGGGAGGGGTGGTCAAAGAAGCGTATTTTCATCGGGTGAGATGTTGCATTTTGGACAATCAAATCGAATGGATTGAAGCGGTCAATGAAGGTTGGAGCAAAATCACAGGTGCCAATTGTTTACGAATAATTGAAGCCATAAAAACTTTTGAGATACCTACGGTGTTTAGTCATTTTTTAGGCGACGGAACAGCAGCACAACAAATCGTTTTTATCATTAATAGTTATCTCAAAAAGAACAAAAAGTAAATGAGTTTTCGTTTCTTTGTGGCAAATGCTAAGTTAAGAGTTTGAATATGAAAAGAATTTTATTGTTTCTCAATATACTGGAATTCAACCAATTATAACGAGACGTTTTTATATTCTTTTTCATTTAACAACTTAATTTCACGACTACTTAATGACGATATCGATACATCAACCTAATTATTTGCCATGGATAGGTTATTTTTACAAAATCTGGGCAAGTGACATTTTCATTTTACATGACAATGTTGAATACACGAAACATAGTTTTACCAAGCGTGTGTTTATACGCAAGTACCCCTCAACGTCTGAACAAGATTATCTGATTGTTCCTTTAAAACGACACAGCGATTTCGCTTTGATAAGTGATTTGAAAATTTGCCATGAGCAGAATTGGCAACAAAAACAAATAAATAAAATCTACTACGTTTATCATAAAGCTCCTCTTTTCAACGACTATTTTCCAACCATTGAACAGTCTATTTTGTCGAGCCGCGATTTGACGTATCTGGCGGAGTACAATAAAAACCTCATTTTTGATATTCTTAGTTTGTTAGGCATCGACAGAAAAATAGAGCTGTCAACTGAACTACCTATCAGAGGTTTTCATGCTGATGAATACAATGCTGAACTCGTTGCCTATTTTGGTGGCGATTTATACATCAGTGGGACGGGCGCAAAGAAATATCAATTCAATGTGACTTATGCCGATCGTGGTATTGCATTGATATACAATGAGATAGCAAATTATTTGAAATATTGCCCCCCTCAGTATCCCATACGTTTTGATGCGGGCTTGAGTATTTTAGATGCCCTTTTCTATATCGGAGAAGAAGGTATTTTGGATATATTTAAAGCCTACCAAAATACTGCTTTTAAAAAAAAAGAGCCTGAAAGTCTTGTATTAGCTTATTAGGGAAAGGTATCGTAAACAGAAAAATAGTAAACCTGTTGCTTTATGCCACAAAAAAAGGGTCAATTCTTTCCGAAGAATTGACCCTTTTTTTGTTTTGAAAAGATTTTAAAAAAAAGAGGCATTTCCGAAATTCGGAAATAGCCTCCACACGAGATAAACACAAAAACTTATTCTTTATTTGGTTATTGGTTGATTCGTTATTGGTTATTGGTTGAAATAGTATCAACGAGTAACCAATAACAAATCACCGATAACGAAAATTTTATTTGTCTTCAAAGACGATTTTCTTACTCAAAATCCCGCCTTCAAACTTCACTTTAGCGATATACATGCCTGTTGGCAATGAGCCACGCATCAAATTGAAGTTGTGATTATTCACTTTTGCTACTTGGCGTACAAGACGACCACTCATGTCGTAAAGTTCAATCGCTTGGATTGGATTGAAAACTTCACTTTCAAAAGTGATATAGCTTTGCGCTGGATTCGGAGCAATAGAGAGTTTTGTTGTGTTGGCGTTCAACAAGTCTTCTGTACCTGTAACTTGAATGGCACATGGTAAATTCAAAGCCATACATGCACGTGGGACGACGAAATTCATGATGGTATCAATGTATGCTCTCGCTTTAGTTGCACTCATACCTGGATTACCCGCTAATGCTCCGGCATTGTCTCCGTATTTTTGAACAAGAGTATCTGTATTCCACCACTGCCAAGGAGCTGAGTCATTTATTGAACGACCTACTAATGGCAAAAGCCCCGTTGCATATGTTGCAGAATATTTATCGCTACCATAATAACCAACGGCACTTCTCGGTGCAACAAGGCTCTTGTATGGGTCATAAGTGGTTATTATGCGTTTAAAGCTATTGTTAATACCAAGTGTGTCAGCCTTCAACTGTATCCAATGGCTGCCTTGAACCTGAACAACAGGGAGTGCTACAGTTGAGCTAACTGGAACAAGTAGAACCGAATCGCGATAAGGAGCGTTTAGGTCGTGAGGGCAAGCTATCGAAATGATTGGCGAAGAGTTAGCATCCATCCAAGTATAATCTCCAATGGCACCGCCTAAATTTACGGCTAAATGGATTTTTGAGCTTGGTACAATATGATTAGGCACACAAAGTGTATCACCTGCTGGGATTGGAATACCAGAAATACCGGGCCATACGCCTAATGTTTTGCCTTGGATGTCGCCATTATATGCTTCAATGACCATTGGTGCAACCATTCCGTTTACCAAAGCGGTGAATTTACCTTGAGGGCGTGAAGTTGTATAAACTTTCGCGTAGTTATCAAAAGTTGCGGCACCCAACGTAATGTATCCACCTGTTCCGTCACCGATGACCATGATACGGTTTGTATCAATTTTCAGTGTAGCAGCATTGTTTTTGAAATAGCGAACGGCTGTTCTTAAGTCTTGAATACCCCGATAAGCGGCATTTATCAGTTGGAAAGTACGGTCAGTTGCAGTTGAAGCAACTGGATTCCAGCCCAAACGATAATCCATAGAAGCCGTGATGTAGCCCATTTTAGCAAATCGGGTACACATTTCGACGGCAACAGAGTCAACACGGTCGCCAGTGGGTGATGTACGTGCTGATTTTGGTAAGAAGTTACCTGTTGGGACGAAAATCATCAAAGGGCGTTTGGAAACAGTGTCACCTGTTGCTTGATAAATATCAACAGCCATTGGCGGTACAGGGAATGCGGAAGCTCTTGAGCTGTGACCTGTGACTGAGAGACTTAATACGGTAAAGTTATCACCATAAATAGCCGTTGTTTTACTAACTGCTGTAAATTGGGACGTTAAGTAACGTTGCGCATTTACTGAAATAAAACTGCAAATTGTAAAGACTAATAAGAGTAGTCGTAGTTTCATATCTTTTGTTTTTAAAAATTTAGAAAAAGGTTTTAATTTATGAAATAAAAGATGTTATAATGAACGTAAAAATAGTATTTTATACTGAGGGGTTACTTGTTTTCGCAAATATATTTTGTATTGTCTTAATTTTTACTTTCTAAAATGAAATAAAAAGGCATTGTTGAAAGAATATACTATATCTTTTTGACAAAATCATAAAGTAAAGAAATATAAGCCATACGTCCGATACGTGGACCACCATAGGTTTGGAATTGTTGTTTATTCAAAACATTTGAGGCACCAATTTTTAAGGTCGTGCTGGCTTTTGGGAACGTATAACTGACTTGAGCATCCAGTAAATCATAAGTCGGAATAGCACCTGTAAATTGTGGTGAGCCTTCAAAAACAAATCCTTTAATCCATTTGTAATTGATATTGAAGCTAAAATTATTAGTATTTCCAATTTTTACTTCCCGTCCAGAGATACTGACATTAAACTTGTGAGGTGGGGTATTGAAAGCAGGAATAATCGGGTCATCTGTTTTTGTATTTAAGATGTTCCACGAGTAATTACCCGCAAATTGGAAATATTTAGCGAAATAATGATTCATTCCTATCGAAAAACCTTGGGTCGTTACGCCACTTTTTGCATTTGAAGCATAGCGATAAACTTGAGTGTTCCGGGCTGTACCGAAGGCATCGAAACCATCGGTTTTAATACCGATTTGATAACCAATAAAATCGTTATAAAAGCTAAAGTAGTAGCTGGCATCCACAAAAGTATTGTCAAAAAGTGTTGTTCGATAGCCGATTTCAAACGATTTTACTTTCTCTGGACGTATTTTGGCAATATTGAAATACTCTAAATATTTTCGTTGAAAACTACTATCTACATATTTTATAAAAGATTCGACTGTAATGAGGTCTGTTGCGCCTAAAGTATTTCCACGTAAAGTTGCTCGACCTACATTGAGGTTCAGATATTGGTCATTCAACGTTGGATTCCGGATGGCAGATGAGAAACTAAGACGCAAAAAGTTTTTTGCATCGGGCTGATAAACGAGGGATGCCGCGGGTGAAAATAAATAACCGAAATTTTGGTTTTTATCCATCCTTATTGTCGCATTGAATTTATATTTATTCTCTGAAAATTTCTTTTCAATACCTGTATAAATGCCGTATTCACTATTTGTAATTTTGTTATAACCCGTCGTATCATTAACAATGCTACCATCAGGTAAGCGCCGTTGCGTATAATTAGCGGAATCATAGAAGATAGTCCCTTGACTGTTGGGTACATAAAGCCTATAGTTTGCTCCAACAACCCATTCATTCACAACCTTTTTGGGTTGAAAGCGGTACTCTCCATGAGCATGATATAAAGCAGATCTATCATAAAAGCCTGTTCCGCCCGTCGCAAGGTCGCGTTTATTTGATTTAGTTAATCTAATACGATCAAATTCCTGTTGAAAACGTGCTGTTCCTGGCACGAAGAAAGGAAATTTTGTATTGAAAGTATCGGCATATTGCCTAGCTAATTCATGGGATTTAGATAAAAAGTCTTGATTATTGTCTATCCATTGATTGGCTTTTGCTTGATTAAACTCAGATATGACACAATTGCAAGAAGGGTCAAAACCTTTGACAACTAATTCTGGGTAACCTGTAGCGTTGGCTTGAGAACCGACGCCACGCCAATAGGACAAGTAATGTTGCAACCAATCGGTATTGGATTTTGATTTTTGCTGGAGTAATAATGCCGTAAAATAAGGGTCATAACTATCACCTGAATTCTCATTTGTCGCATATGCACGGAGAAAGAATTTATCGCGTTTACGAAGTTCAAGGCGGTTTTGGAAAAACAAAATATTTTTAAGGCTGAACCGATTGTCGCCTTGATAGACTGTTGTACCGCTACCAAAATTTGATGAAACAATGAATTCAGGCGACTGCTCAGCTTCTTCAGGTTTTAAACGAAAGTGTAATGCTGCATTAGCTTTGGTATTTTGTGTATTATAATCCACGAGGTCACTTTCAATGTAGCCCGTTCGGTGAAACTGACCCAAGCCGATGTAGTTGCCAATCCATGGTTGTCTTTTGTTGATTTCTATAAAATCAAAAGTAACTTCGCGTTCATCGCCATAACGATTGACCGCATCATATCTACCTGGGTTTTTCCTGCCCGTTTTGGTACCATCAACGGGGTCATAATTGTCTGCCACCCAATCGTAGGCTTGTAAACGGAACAAGTTGACTTTATATGCAAGCCATGCTTGTCCTTTTTTATTTTTGACAGCATCAGCATAGCGGATTGCTGTTTCTAACAAATTGCGCTCTCCAACTTTAACCTGTGCGGACAATCCTTTCTGAAAAAATGGATTTTTTGTTTCCATTGAAAGCACACCGTTGAAGGCATTAGGTCCATAAAAGGCAGAACTCGCACCGACGATCAAATCCGCTTTCAAAACATCGAGTTCAGAGGAACCCAAGAAGTTACCCAACGAAAAGTTAAGCCCCGGCGACTGATTGTCCACGCCATCAATGATTTGGAGCGAACGGACAGGACTCGTCGAGTTAAAACCACGCGTATTAATAATGGTGAAACCAATACTGGCAGTGGTCAAATCAACGCCTTTCAAGGCACCCATGCCTTCATAAAAGCTAACGGAAGCCGTTTGTTTTATCGCCAATCTATCCATTGTTTCAACGGTCAAAGGGGCTGCTTTCTGTTTTTCAGAGATACGTTGTCCTTTGATTTCAACCACATCAATCGTTTTTGTCTCATTTCCGAGTTTTATACTGAGGGGGTACTTCGTTTCATCCGTAATGGGGAATTCAAGGTTTTCGTAACCGATGAAAGAGATTTGAAGCGTAAAAGGCGGCTTTTGGGCTGTTGTGAATTGGAACAATCCATCAAAATCAGTTTGTGCGCCAATAGTCGTTCCTTTGATAACAACGGTTGTACCAACTAAAACTTCGCCTGTGCCAGCGTCAATAATTTTTCCTTTGATAACTGATTGAGAAACAGCGATTTGGGAAATAAGTAAAAGGGTCGAAAAGACAAAAAGTCGTTTCAATGTTTGTTCAAGTAATGTTAATTTCATACTCTTTGTGCGTTAGTTCAAAAATAAAATTTTTTGCAACCGTGAAATTAGTGAATTTTCGCTGAACGTAAAATTATTTAACATGATTTTGGATTTATTAAATACCATAATCAAAATAACAATATGTTTTTTGGTAAATATTAAAACTATATTCCGTTACCATTCAGTATAGAACAATTATCTCTTTGTTATGATAAAGAACATCAAGAAACCACTTTGTCTTTCAAAATGATAAAAAAAACACATCAATCTCTTAGTTCTTTCATTCGTTAATGGACATGAAAAAGCCTCCGACACAATCTGTGTCGGAGGCTTTTTTCGTTATTGGTCATTGGTTGATTGGTTATTGGTGAATTAGTTATTAGTCGTAACTGAACCAATTCCTAATAACCAATCCACCAATTCCCAATCACTATTTCACTTCTTCGTAAGTCGCATCTTCGACTGTGCTATCTTTGCCTGCGCCTGTATCAGCCGACCCCTCAGTATTAGCACCATTTTGTGCTGCATCTGATTGTTGTGTCGCATTGTACATGTCTTGGCTGGCAGCTTGCCATGCGGCATTCAAGGCAGCCATAGCGGTATCAATACCCGCTTCGTCCTGTGCTTGAAGTGCCGTTTTAAGGTCCGCTACAGCTGTTTCGATAGCACCTTTTTTCTCTGCAGGAATTTTATCGCCGTATTCTTTGAGTTGTTTTTCCGTTTGGAAAACAAGGCTGTCTGCTTGATTGAGTTTTTCTGCTGTTTCGCGAGCCTTGCGGTCAGCATCAGCGTTGACTTCTGCTTCTTGCTTCATACGAGCGATTTCTTCTTTCGATAAACCAGTGCCTGCTTCGATACGAACTGTTTGTTGTTTGCCCGTCCCTTTGTCATGTGCCGTTACGTTGATGATACCGTTTGCGTCAATGTCAAAAGTCACTTCTACTTGTGGCACGCCACGTGGCGCAGGAGGAATACCGTCGAGGACGAAACGTCCAATCGGACGATTGTCGCGTGCCATCGAGCGTTCGCCTTGCAATACATGGATTTCAACCGATGGTTGATTGTCCGCTGCCGTCGAATAAACTTTTGATTTTTTAGACGGAATTGTTGTATTTGATTCAATCACAACGTCATACATACCGCCCATCACTTCAATGCCTAATGACAATGGCGTAACGTCCAAAAGCAATACGTCTTTAACTTCACCTGTCAAGACACCGCCTTGAATTGCTGCACCAATTGCTACAACTTCATCAGGATTGACACTTTTATTCGGTTTTTTGCCAAAAAATGACTCAACCACTTCTTGAATTTTCGGGATACGTGTTGAACCACCGACAAGGATAATCTCATCAATATCGCTGGCTTTCAAACCCGCATCTTTCAATGCCAAACGGCAAGGCTCAAGGGTGCGTTGTACAAGTGTATCAGCCAATTGCTCAAATTTTGCGCGTGTCAACTTGATGACCAAGTGCTTTGGCACACCATCTACAGCTGTCACATAAGGCAAGTTGATTTCTGTTTCTTGTGAAGACGACAACTCGATTTTAGCTTTTTCAGCCGCATCTTTCAAGCGTTGTAACGCCATTGGGTCTTTTTTCAAGTCAATTGCTTCTTGCGATTTGAACTCAGCAGCCAACCAGTCAATAATAACGTGGTCGAAGTCGTCACCACCCAAGTGCGTATCGCCATTGGTTGATTTTACTTCAAAAACGCCACCACCCAATTCAAGGACTGAAATATCGAAAGTACCACCACCTAAGTCATAAACGGCGATTTTCATGTCGCGACTACGCTTATCCATGCCATAAGCAAGGGCAGCAGCAGTTGGCTCGTTGATAATACGTTTAACGGTCAAACCAGCAATTTCACCCGCTTCTTTTGTCGCTTGACGTTGTGAGTCATTGAAATACGCAGGGACAGTGATAACCGCTTCTGTTATGCCTTGACCCAAGAAGTCTTCAGCCACTTTTTTCATTTTTTGCAAGACCATCGCGCTGATTTCTTGCGCCGTATAATTGCGGTCGTCAATAGCCACACGAAGTGTATCGTTGTCACCGCGAATGACTTTATAAGATGCACGCTCAACTTCGTGCTTGTTTTGCACTTCAGAATAGCGTTGACCCATGAAGCGTTTGATTGACGCCACTGTTTTTGCAGGGTTTGTGATGGCTTGACGTTTCGCAGGGTCGCCAATTTTACGTTCGCCATTTGGCATAAACGCCACTACTGAGGGGGTCGTTCTACGCCCTTCCTCGTTTGCGATAACAACAGGTTCGTTGCCTTCCATAACGGCAACACATGAGTTGGTTGTTCCTAAGTCTATTCCTATAATTTTGCCCATAACTTTATTCGTTATTTAGTTATTAGTTATTTTTTTATTGAAAATGATGTTTTTCTATTTTGAAAACACCTTCTCATCAGCAAAGTAAGTGCCATGCCATGAAAAGCGGCATAATGGCAGTTTTTGTCTTTGCGTTCATTTATTTAAAAGAAAATATGACGGTTTGGTTGTTTTTGAACTGACGAAATGTCAGTTTGGGCTAAAAATACTGAGGGGGTATTTGTTTGTGAAATTGGGAATGAATCTATACGCTATGTTTATTAATAAAATTTTGTTAAATAAAATTGACTTCATGGAGAACCGTTTACCTTCGCCCTCTAAATTTAAAAAGCGTCTAAACCTAATGTATATCGTCTTATTAGTACATCTATTTCTTGCTCTGTTGTTGCCCTCACATGGGGCATATCAGCCTTTAGATACTGAGGGGTACTGTTATCTTTCGGAAGACAACAGCCAAGACAATGAAGTATGCTATAATTCAGATATTTTTGCGGATAACTGTGATGACAATGATGAGTACAATAATGAAAACGTGAGCCCATTAGGGCATATAAATTATTCGTCTAACCCTAC
>JANMJN010001110.1:0-4591 GCA_031371355.1 Saprospiraceae bacterium | reverse complement strand
GTGAGTTCATATAAGTTTTCATGAAAATTTAAACCATTCGGACCAGAGCCATAAGCATTGCCCAATTCCTCCCAAAGCCAAGTTGGAACAGCCGTTGCCGTTTCATAAGCCGAACCATCGCCAATGATTTTACCAACAATGCGTTTGATACCTAAACGCCGTATTTCATTCGTAAAACTATCTAAAACAACACTCATGCTTGGTACGTTGTCCATCAATGGGCTTGCCAATGTCGGGTCGCCATAGCCTTTTATAATAATATTGCCATATAAGACAGAGTCTCGAATGTTGCCATCGTATTGCAATTCTGTTCGAAATTGAAAGTCATTTCCCAAAATACCCAGACCCGCTGCTGTAGAAACTATTTTCATATTTGAAGCAGGAATAAGGCTGACTGTTGGATTTTGTGCCGCCAATATTTGCCCGGTTGATACATCTAAAACAACAATGCCGACCTGTCCATGTCGTAAAGCCGAGTCGTTTGCCAAGCGTTGAACAGCTTCATAATAAAGGATCGTTGACTGCGTGGTATCGGCTTGTTCAACACTTTTGGCTGTTACTTTATCAGCACAATCTTGTGCAACGAATATCATTGGATAAGAGGATATGAGTATAAATAAAAATAGTAGTTCCTTGATTTTCAGCATGTTATGGTGATTTTTAGATTTAATAAAAGGGTGTTGATTCTACGAATCAAAGGGGAAAATACATCTATCAGTGGTTACAAATATATTGCCGCTTAACGTGACGTTTTTCTGCCCCCCTCAGTATAACGAGGGAAATATCGATTATTTACTGTAAACATAACATTTTCAACTACAAAAAGGCTATTAATGATATTGGGATATTGTCAGTATTCGACAATATCCCAATATTTTATCCCAAAATGTGAAATTTTTGGCATTTGAAATTTTTGGCATTTGAAATTAACCTTTACGCCGATTCAATTCATCTCTTATCAAAGCCGCTTGCTCATAATCTTCATTAGAAAGCATTTCTTGAAGTTTTTGATTGAGTTCATCTGTGTCCATATTTGTTAATGAACTACGTGTATCAGAAGCGCGACTGCCGCCCCCTTTGGCTGATTCACTACCCACACTTCTGCTACCAGAGTCATCTGCCTCTTCTAACACAACACCTGCCGCTTCGAGGATAAACTCATATGTGAAAATAGGGCAATTGAAGCGCACTGCCATAGCGAGCGCATCGCTTGTACGTGAATCAATTTCATGCGGAATTCCATCTTTGTAACAAATAAGACGGGCATAAAAAACACCGTCAAGTAAGTTAGAAATAACAACTTCGTGCAAATCAATATTGAACGTTTCCAAGGCATTTTTAAACAAATCATGCGTTAAAGGGCGATTCGGTAGCATCCGCTCGACCGCAACGGCTATGGCTTGTGCTTCAAAGCCACCAATAATAATAGGCAAACGGCGGTTGCCGTTGCGTTCGCCGAGAACAACGGCATAGTTATGTGTTTGCGTCATGCTCGGTTGCAAACCGACTATATCAAGAGGAATTTTTCTCATAAAATTCTGAATCTGTGAAATTTAAGGTTTTAGGATAGCCAAATATATTTTTCTTATTTCGCCTCAATCCTTCGAATTATTGTTTGTCGCAAAATTAGTTATTTTTAACAAAAAAAATTACCAAAAATTTGACCAATATTAGGTTTGTTGACTTGGAAGGAGAATTTATTCTTTAGAAAAGGGCAAAGAGCCATTGTTGGAATGAATTAAGTATATGTTGGGGAAATTTTTAAAGTTTCCCCATTAAGATACCCCTCAGTATTTTTCCAAAAGGGATCCCTATAGTAGGAGGTTTACTTCATTTTACAAGTAATTTATGTAGAAATCAAGTTTTGTTTTTTTTGAGCATCTATGAGACCCATCAATTTAGGCATCTGATTCATTGTTTCTTCATAGCCAATATCGCACAGCTCTTTAACTTTTGACATACTGAAAAAGCTGAATTCGTTGACCTTTTCAGGGGCAATATACACGTCCAGCATTTTGATATGGGGTTTGGAATTCGTCCAAAGAGTTAAATCCGTTACACGTTGTGTGATGCCCATAAATGTATCCAATTCCTTATTTGACTGGACATGTACCTTGGGTTTGACGTTTGAACCTATCAGTATTTCGCATTGGTCGCGCAAAATAGCGGCGGGCATATTGTTGGTAATGCCACCGTCAACATACAACTCTCCGTTAATTTCGATGGGTTTGAACAGCCACGGCACCGAACAAGATGCGGCAACTTTATCGAATACTGTTCCAGTACTGAAATAAACCGCTTTGCCGATATTCAAATTGGTCGCGCAGACATAAAGAGGGTAATTAAATGATTCAAAACTGTCTTCAGGGATAAAAGCGGCGAGGCGTTCCTTCAGATAATCCAATTTAACAAGTCCAGAGCCAGGAATACCCAGAAGGCGAAATATCTTCATGATACTCGAATCGGCAATCAATCGCTCCATATCGTCAGTTGAAACTCCTGCTGCATAGAGTGCGCCTATGATTGAGCCTGCGCTAGTACCGGAGATGATGGTCGGTTCGACGCCATTTTCAAGCAAAGCACGAAAAACACCGATATGCGCTATGCCTTTTGCACCGCCACCTGATAACGCAATACCGACTTTATGTTCTTTCGTTTGTTGTTTTGGAAAACCATTTATATTCATTTGACATATAATTTATAATGTGAGAATTTTTGATGAAAGTTCAACTCAAAATTATGCGATTATTGTGCGAAAAACAATACTGTCATATAGGCATAGTTGGTATGAGAACGGAAGGTTATAAGTATTTAGGTTTGTGGTCTCATCGTTGCCTTGCCTGATAAATAAACGTTTGTGGCGTACAAATTGTATCTTTCTGTTTGAAAAAACTTAATACTTTTTGACAATCTGGTGCACTTCTGTTCATAAACTATGCCAGCCAATTTTTTTTTTCATCTTTGCAGCATTTTACACGGGATCTGCTTCACAAAATGCTTAATAGAAAAGGCTTGAAGACCTGTTAACTTTATAAATAAATGAAAGTCAATCGTTTAGCTATTGCCTCTGTCTTCTTTTTTGTTGGATTTCTGTATGCTAATTGGGTCGCTCGATTACCCGAATTGCAACGATTATATGATGTCTCTAACACAACATTGGGCACTCTTTTACTCTGTTGGGCAGCGGGTGCTGTTGTTGCTATGCCTTTTGCTGGTTGGTTGACGGTCATTTTTGGTAGCCAAACACTGACGTGGTTCACCGCTTGGGGTTTTTGTCTTTTTGCACCAGCTATTCCGCTTTTTTCAAATATTTGGCTTATCGGCGGGCTGTTTTTCTTTTTGGGTCTGAACAATGGGGCATTAGATGTTTCGATGAATGGGCAAGCCGTTTACGTCGAGCGCATGTATGGTAAGCCGATTATGTCGTCGTTTCATGCCGTTTTCAGTATCGGCATGGCTTTGGGCGCAGGTGCAGGGGCTTTGTTTGCACAATTGAACATCACTCTTTTTACACATTTGGTCATTATCAGTGCCTTATGTGCCTTGTTAATAGCATGGGCTACAAGGCATTTAATCAAAGATGAAGACTCAAAAAGCGTAAATACGGATACTGAAGGCACTTATACTGAGGGGGGGCATACATTCCGTTTGCCGACAAAAGCGATTTTGCCATTGGGTATCATTGCTTTTTGTGGGATGACAGGGGAAGGCTCGATGGCAGATTGGTCAGCCATTTACATGAACAAAACGATAGGTATGAGTGAAGCCTTTTCTGCATTGGCATTTGGTGCTTTTGGAACTTCTATGACTGTTGGGCGCATTTTTGGCGACTTTTTTATTGCTAAGATGGGTAAGCGTAAGGTATTGATTTTCAGTAGTTTATTGTCTTTTTGTGGACTTGCTTTAGCGCTTGTCGTGTTGAATGAATACATCGTGTTACTTGGTTTTTTCAGTGTCGGTTTAGGATTAGCCAATGTCGTACCGATTGTGTATTCAACGGCTGGAAATACTGAGGGGGTTACTCCGAGTGTTGGTATTGCCATGTCAACGACGATTGGCTATGCGGGTTTTTTCATCGGACCACCTGTTATTGGCTTTTTGGCTGATGCCTTTTCATTACAGATAGGCTTAATTTTTACACTTATTCTTTTTGTCGTTATGTTTTTTTTAGTGTTCAAAAGGCAATTTTGATTTTATAAAAAAATAAGAAAATGGACAATCAAGTACAACCCATCCAAAACACGTCAACGTTGTCGCCACAACCTGAATTTGTAATGATTGATAGAATATCATCGTTACTCGACAATCAATTTAGGATTCCTTTTACGAAAATTCGGTTTGGTGTTGATTTTCTCGTTGGTTTCATCCCGACGGTGGGTGATTGGTTGAGTTTTGGCATATCTTGTATATTGGTTTTTTCTATGATGCGTCGGGGCATAGGTGTCGGAATGTTGCTAAAAATGTTGGGCAATATCACTCTCGATGCGACGGTCGGATCTGTCCCGATTGTGGGTGATTTGTTCGATTTGTATTACAAAGCGAATCGCCGCAATGTCGCTTTATTGAAACAATATTATGCCGAAAACCCTAA
>JANMJN010001034.1:0-2686 GCA_031371355.1 Saprospiraceae bacterium | reverse complement strand
GGGTGGAGGGACTCGAACCCCCATGCCTCACGGCGCCAGATCCTAAGTCTGGTACGTCTACCAATTTCGCCACACCCGCATAATGTGTAGTCATTTGTCAAGGGACAATATTTGTTATTAGCCAACGATTTATACCTGTGCCTAATGATGATTATTGACGAATGACGATTTTCAATTTAAGAAGAAACCAAGGCTGTTTTTGGGTATAAATCAATGGTTTATGATGAATTTATTCAAAAACAGCACCTTCTTTTATTACACTTTTGTAAATCGGCTGCAAATGTAAAGTCTTTCTATTGAAAAAAGAACTTCTACGCCTATTTTTAATAAAAAAAAATAGGATTCAAAATATTGTTTTTCAAAAACAATTAAGGCGTTGTAAACAGCTTTGAGGAAAACTTGTTCCTTCAAATACCTTTACAACGCCTTGAATTTAAGAAAACTAAACGGACAATGTGGTTCAGACTTTGGCAGCCAAACCGTCAATTGCACTACAAAGTTTATCAAAAATCTCATTTATAGTACCCACGCCTTCAACCTTTTGCGCTTTGTCTAAAGCTGCATAATGCTCTCCAACAGGTGTTGTTTCGTTGCGATAGACGGTGAAACGATTCCTAATGATAGCTTCGTCGACATCGTCTGCACGACCAGAAGAAGCCCCCCTCAGTAAAAGTCGCTTGACTATCTCATCTTCATTGACAACCAATTCTATCAAGCCCGTGATGCTCTCGCCGCGCGCCGCAAGGAACGCATCTAAGGCTTCTGCCTGTGTCGTTGTCCTTGGAAAACCGTCGAAAATAAAGCCTTTTACCTCTGGATTTTCCTCGACGCGCTTTTCCAGCATCGAAATCGTGACACTATCCGGAACAAGTTTACCTTTTTCCATATAGCTGCGTGCCAATTGACCGAGTTCGGTATTGTGCGATAGCTCATAGCGAAACATATCGCCCGTAGAGATATGGAAAAGATTGTATTTGTCAATCAATTTAGCGGCTTGTGTACCTTTACCCGAACCTGGAGGTCCAAAGAGTATAATATTTAGCATGGTAAGTCCTTGATTTTTCAATTTCATTATAAAGCGGTAAAGATAGCGTTATCTATAACTATTATTAAATTTTAGAAGTAGCCTTTGTGCAAAACAAATAAAAAATCAGTAACAAAGCTATAATTCGGAATAAAATTTTCAAAAAGTCTTATTTAGTTGGCTTTTACCTTAAACTTTGAAATAGTGACTTTTAATCAAAAAGCCTCCTTTTTCATAAGCAATAGCTCGATAGACGGGGCTTTTCAAGGGAAAATGAAGGTGTTTTTATTTCAATACATTTTGCACATAATACATATCAATATCTCCTTTATTTTTTGCTGGAAATTTTCCACGATAGTGACAGTTATAAGAATAGCGAATTTCATTATACACTTGTTCCGATATATTAATATGCCCTGGTTCGCAAGCCTCTTGCATCCGCGCGGCAAGATTGACGGTATCGCCCCAAATATCGTAAGCAAATTTTTTGACACCCACGACACCTGCCACTACGGGACCGATGTGAATACCCATACGAGCCTCGAAAAATGGTTTGTTTTCCTTCAACTTTTCATAGCGCATATCGCTTAAAAACTCCTGCATTTCGAGTGCAGCCTTCACAATACTGAGGGGGCTTGTGATGCGATCACTCAAACCCGAAGCGACCATATAAGCATCGCCAATTGTTTTAATTTTTTCCAACTTGTATTGCCCAACGATGAAATCAAAGGCTTTAAAATAAGTATCGAGTTCATCTACCAATTCCTCTGGTGACAATTGCTCCGATATTTTAGTAAAACTATAAAAGTCAACAAATAGGACAGAAGCGACCTCATAACGCCGTGCTTTGGCTTTGCCATTCGTTTTGAGTTCGTTGGCAATGGCAGCGGGTAAAATGTTTAACAACAATTCATCGCTCCGTTGCTTTTCGTCTTCGATTTGATGGTTTTTTTCTTGTAAAAGCTTCTGTTGTTTCTTGTTTTCAAGGAAACGACGATAAATGAGACCCACAATGACCAGGGCAAAACCCAGAACAAGTAACAAAACATTCCTAAAATTTTTCGCTGATTGTAGCAGATATTCCTGCTCTTGACGCTCCTGAGCATAAGCGATGGAGTCCAACGAACGTCCACTTTTCATGGCTTCCAACAGTTTTTGCTTACGCACAGCCACGCGGTCAAGTTCATCTTTTTGCATCGAAACGGTTGACAAAACACCTTTTTGCTGCTCGATGGTCTGTTGGGCTTGTTGTGAAAACGCTGAAAGCTGCTGCTCTTTTTTACGCAATTCGCCCATAATAGAATTGAGTGCCTCGCGTTCTCCTTTCAATAACGTGACATCGCTTTCCAATTTTTGACGCAGTTGCATTTGGTTTTCATACCAAGCTCTGTACTGTTCTTTGACCGAATTCAATTCTGCTTGATTGGCTGGGGATGAGCGATTATCCGTTGGCGCGGGTGCATTATCCGCCTTTGTTACGGCAGTTGCACCGCCTTCTGTAAGGCGACGACGGAGGTTGGCGGCTTGTAGTTTATACGCATCGCCCTCTTGTGTCGCTCCTTCGTAACGCGCCATAGAAGACATTTTTTCAAGGCATTTAATCGCAAAATCAATGTCTTTGGCATCCATTGCGGCGTCTTTGCCACGTCCGTAACGAAATTT
>JANMJN010001018.1:0-1765 GCA_031371355.1 Saprospiraceae bacterium | reverse complement strand
AGATGATTTGGTTCTTGTTGAGACCGATTTTGACGATAAAACGCCTGTAACGATTGGCATTTTTAATCAATCTGGAAAGTTGATGATAGAAAAAGTTGCAACGCACACAAATACGATTTCATTAACCTCATTACCACAAGGCTTGTATTTTGTACGAGTGAATCATAGACTTGACTTTTGGGTTAAAAAAGTAATGAAATGGTGATTTAGTCATTACTTATTGTAAAACTCTGATTATAAAAAGTAACGAATGTTTTTAAAATATCCGTTACTTTTGAACGCAAAATAGAACCAATCATCGCTCGATTGTAAAATATTGATTGCTCAATTGACAGCTCAAGATATTTTCTCAAAAACTGTCTTTCTAATAATGCATAATGAAAAACATAATACTCTGTACACTCCTTTTTTGGGTAAATTCCCATATCGTTTATGCCCAAAAAATAACGATTCAGTTCGACGCAGTGCCGTCACCGCCCCCCTCAGTATCAAAGGCAATTTTGAAGTATAATAAAGATATTGCTTATAGTTTTACGCTTGATGATGCAACAATAGATGCTAATACATGTGCATTACCCGTTTTCAGAGGCGGTTTTGTGAGTGGAAATGGGCAAACATATAGTGGACTTTTTTATACCGATGGCTGTGGCAATGACATCCCATTTCGAGGTGGTGTTGCTTGGAATTCAGCAAATTTATCTGGTATTGATGTACATACTGGAAATGTACAAGATCAATTGACTTGGCAACAACTCGATATTTTATACGATTTAGGTTGGGATGTAATGAATCATTCTTTCTCTCACCGTTCACAATTGAACCAACCTATGTCGGGCAATGATTATGTTAAAGAAATTGAGCAAAATCGAGTAACAGTTCAAAATAGAACCCAAAGACGGATTGAAATGCCTCTTTTTGTCGTCCCTTCAGGCGATACTTTTTATAATAATATCGCTTATCAGCAAGGTCTTCAACTTGTATTCAATCAGCCCGGAAATATCGTTGGTTTTGGGGGTTTAGATGTGACTGCGGATTACAATTTCGACAAAAAAATCGTACACAGAATGTTATTAGAGGAGAGTTTAGCTATATCTCCGACTTTTCTCGATCGAGCAGTGGCAAAAACAACAGGTGGTGCCAAAATTTGGTACAATGAATTTACGCATCGCGTTGATAATTTCAGCCCAACAGCAGCCTTTGGTTTTAAAGATTTTCAGAGTCATATGAAAAGGGCGGCAGATACTTGGGGCAAAAATGGCAGTGATAAGATGTGGATGGCACCGTTGCAAGAGGTTTATGAATATTTGATGATGCGCCGATATGCTAATTTTACATCAAGTATGAATGGTTCAAAACTCGATTTGGTTTTTGATTTATACAATTTACCCAAATGGCTGCGTCGTCGCTCATTGAGTTTGGTTGTCAACTCGACGGTCAATTTTTCAAACGTTACAGTACCCGTAGGCGTAAAAGTTACATTCAAAGGGAGTGGTAATCAAAAGCTTATAAATCTTGATTTTACAGATTTCAAAACAACTGGCTTATTTGAAGAAAAAACAGCCCCCTCAGTATTACACCTTTTTCCTAACCCTACAGGTGATTTTTTAACCTTTGAAATACCATCCGACAATGATAGCGCATCTAAAGTGACCGTTTGTGACGTAATGGGCAAGATCGTTTTAATAGCTAAAACAACAGGAAAAACAGCCCGATTGAATACCTCTATACTGAGGGGGGGGTATTATCTTTTATTGGTTCAACAAGG
>JANMJN010000935.1:0-1707 GCA_031371355.1 Saprospiraceae bacterium | reverse complement strand
TTTCTCGCCCAACAGTTTCAAAATCAATGATTCATTTCACTGATACAATGGGCAATACAAAAAGGATGGTAGAATTCAATACAACTGAAAGAGTCAGCCATTCAAACCAAATTATTAAAAATAAGAACAATAATCTCGTATTATGTTCATTCCATACCAGCAAAAGTTCAACTGATACAAATTATGTTTACTTTTCTGAACTGCGAGAAATTGATACAGCAGGCAATACACTTTGGGTGTATTATACCCCTCGTAATCGTTATATTTATTTCAAAAAAGTTATTGAATTAGCTAATGGTAATTATTTGGTTGGAGGTGATGAAGAAATATGTATAAAAAATGGGTTATATAGAGAGAATATTGAAGTAAGTCCCTATGTGGCAGAAATTAATCCTCAAAGAGGTACAATTTGGGAGAAGAGATTTAAAATGGGGGTAGCCTCAAGAATGCATAGTTTAAAATTGCTTAAAGATTCAAGTATTGCTGTAACTTGTTCGTTTGATGATGGTTCTAATAATTCATCAGCTTGCCTTATAAAATTGAATAAAAACAAGGATAGTCTATACAGAAGAAACTTTAGAGCAACCTCTATCGAATCAGGTAAACTATATCTTGTTCCCAGCCAAATAGAAGAATTAGACAACAGTGATTTAGTCATTGGTGGTTGGGCGCAAGATTTAAAAAACCGCACTTTATCTGTTACATCTGGTCAATGGGGCTGGCTTGTCCGCACCGATAGTATGGGCTGTTCATTAGAGCCAAGTAGTTGCCGTACACCGACAAAGCATATTGACGATGCCCCCCTCAGTATAAAAGTGTATCCAAATCCAACAGCTAATCAACTTTTCATGACCTATGAAGCCGTCCCTAATGAAACCCAAGCCGATATTCGAATCATTGATTTAGTCGGGCGACTGGTTTTTCATACAAAATTAGATTTCTCTATCACCCCCCTCAGTATAGATGTATCGGATTTACCTTCGGGCTTATATAATCTTGTTTTTTCTGTCAAAGACAAATTGCCAATTGTCCAGAAGATTGCGGTTATGAGATAAAAGGCTTTTTAATCGCCCTGTAAGGGTAAAACTATTTTTAGAGGAAAATCCTTATAAGGAAATGCGACATTGATGTTTAGCAAAATGACTATTCCATAAGGAAATGCGACAAAGCTGTTTGGAAAAAGGGATTTTCCGTAAGGAAATGTCGCAAAGCTGTTTAGAAAAATGACTTTTCTGTATGGAAATGCGGCAAAGCTGTTTGGAAAAATGACTTTTCCGTATGGAAATGCGACATTCCTGTATGGAAAAATGAACATTCAAGAAACGCGGAAGACATGTATTTGGTTTTTCTTAAAGAGAGACAAAGTAAATTTTACAAATATACATAAATGCAATATTTTTGGCATTGTTATTGATGAAGAAAAATTGCAATATAGTTCCGTATTGCTTAAATCAATGACAATGAAAAATGTCGTGCTTAAAACGTACAGAAAGAAGACACAGCGCTTGTTGTACACTTTTGCTACCATCATTCACCAACACTTATCAAATGACGAGCAGTTCATTTCTTTGAAGCCCGATTATGACACTTTGAAAGTAGAAAATGATGCCTTTAATGTGGCTCTTGCCAATGCTTTACGCGGTAGTGAAGCGCAAACCCGCATCAAAAACAACAGTTATCAAGTGGTTCTGGACCGTTTAGACCTAT
>JANMJN010000672.1:0-9148 GCA_031371355.1 Saprospiraceae bacterium | reverse complement strand
GCATCGTCTATCCGAATTATGCGGACATGGACCCGTTTTGGAGCAAGACATAGCCGTTACCAATATTGCGCTCGACCTCGTTGGACAAGCCAGAACTCTTTATCAATATGCCGAAGAAGTGCAAAATGAAGGCAAAACTGAGGACGATATCGCCTATCTGCGTGATATTTATGACTTTAAAAACTTACTCCTTGCCGAACAACCGAATGGTGATTTTGCAGATACCGTTGTGCGGCAGTTCTTTTTTTCAGCGTTTCAACTGCCTTTTTATGAAAAATTAGTTCATTCCAAGGATGAAATACTGAGGGGTGTTGCAGAAAAAGCGGTTAAAGAATTAACCTATCATCTGCGCTGGTCAAGCGAATGGTTGATTCGTTTGGGCGATGGTACAACAGAAAGTCATCAACGAGCGCAAAAGGCGATTGATAATACGTGGACATATTCGAGCGAAGCATTCGTTGCAGATGAACTCGATAATTGGGCTTTTACTGAGGGGGTCGGCGTTGATTTGCAAGGCATAAAAACGGCTTTTGATACAACCATAAATGATGTTTTAGCAGAAGCGACTTTATCGAAACCAAGCGATTCATATATGCAAAAAGGCGGTAAACAAGGACGGCATACCGAGTATTTGGGCTATATCTTGGCAGAAATGCAGTTTATGCAACGTGCTTATCCGAATATGACGTGGTAGTCATGATGACTGATAAATGATGAATAACGAGACCTTAAAAGAGCGCATTTTAACGATTTTAGAAAACGTTTCTGACCCAGAAATACCTGTTCTGACGGTCTTAGATCTGGGTATTGTGAGAGACATTCATATGGGAAATGATGGTCTGATTGAAGTAATTATCACACCAACATACTCAGGCTGTCCTGCCATGAGCGTGATTGCGACAAATATTAAATTCGAGCTGTTAGCGCAAGGTTTTCCAAAAGTAAAAGTCACTGAAATATTAAGTCCTGCTTGGACAACGGATTGGATGACGGAAGCTGGCAAACAAAAATTGAGAGATTACGGCATCGCACCACCTGTTGCAAAAGCGCGAATTGAAAAATTATTGTTTCAAGACCACCCCTCAGTACCATGCCCGCAATGTGGCTCTGAAAATACAGAACTATTGAGCGAATTTGGTTCGACGGCTTGTAAATCGCTAATGCGGTGCAAGGATTGTTTAGAGCCGTTTGATTATTTTAAATGTCATTGAATTACATGAAAGTAGGCATAATCGGCAGCGGTGCAATGGGCAGCGGTATCGCACAAGTGGCAGCGATGGCAGGTTGCGAAGTCCGCATTTATGATGCAGACAACCATGCCTTGGAACAAGGACGGCAACTCATTGCTAAAAATCTATTAAAAAGCCTTGAAAAAGGACGCTTTACAAAAGAAGAAGCGGCGGAAATTTTAAACCGACTAAAACCTGCCGAAAGGCTATCAAGCCTCGGCAATTCTGACATCATCATCGAAGCCGTTATCGAGGATTTGGACATCAAAAAATCCATTTTTGCTGAGTTAGAATTGGACGTTTCTGATACGTGCATTTTGGCGACCAATACCTCATCGTTGTCGGTTACGTCCATTGCGGCAGCATGTCAAAAGCCTGAGCGCGTTGTTGGTATTCATTTTTTTAATCCTGCGCCTTTGATGCCTTTGGTTGAGATTATTCCTGCCCTACAAACCGACCCCTCAGTAATCAGCCGTTCAAAACGCATCATAGACGATTGGGGCAAAACAACGGTTTTGGCAAAAGACACTCCTGGCTTTATCGTCAATCGCGTTGCCCGACCTTTTTATGGCGAAGCGTTGCGCATTTTTGAAGAAGGCATTGCCGATATAGAAACAATTGACCGTAGTTTGAAAGAAATCGGTGGTTTTCGCATGGGTGCATTCGAGTTAATGGACTTTATTGGACACGATATTAACTATGCGGTTACGGAATCCGTTTGGCGATCCATGTTTTTTGACCCTCGTTATAAACCCTCTTTTACGCAAAAGCGCCTTGTTGAAGCGGGGTTTTTAGGGCGAAAATCGGGTCGTGGCTTTTATAATTATGAAAATACCCCCCCTCAGTATAACACCGATTTTCTCTTGTCATTCAGTAAGGAATTAGGTCAAAAAATCGTTCATCGCATCGTCATCATGCTGATAAATGAAGCCGCTGATGCTTTGTTTTGGCAAATTGCTACACGTGACGATATTGATTTAGCGATGCAAAAAGGCGTGAATTATCCAAAAGGGCTTTTAAAATGGGCAGATGATTTGGGTATCGAAAAAGTGGTACACTCGCTTGATGAATTGTATGATACTTATCGAGAAGACCGCTATCGCTGCTCTCCTCTTTTGAGTAAAATGGCAGAAAAAAATCAAAAATTCTACTTAAAATGACCAAACCAGAACAAGTTTTAGAAAAAATGTTCCAAAACGATGCGTTTAGCCGTTGGCTCGGCTTGGTCGTTGACGAAATTACTGAGGGGGGCTGTCGTTTGCATTATACTGTCAAACCCGACATGCTCAATGGTTTTGGCATCATTCACGGTGGCGTGGTGTTTTCAGCAGCAGATTCTGCCTTTGCATTTGCGTGCAACTCGCATGGGCTTTTGGCAGTGGCTTTAGATGTTTCAATTACGTTTACAAAAGCCGCAAAAGAAGGTGAAATCCTAAAAGTCGAAGCCAAAGAAGTGCATTTGGGCAACAAAACGAGCGTTTATGATATTATTACAAGGAATGAAAAAGGCGATATTGTTGCCATTTTCAAGGGAACGGCTTATCGAACGAGTAAAAATATTTTAGAATAATATGACCAAATTACAAAACTACGCCCTCGGCAAATGGCATCTCCCTACGGGTTCGGAGACCCCTCAGTATAACGCCCTCAACAGCAACTTGGTGAGCGTCGCAGGTGACTTTTCGGACTATGGTGCGATGTGCGATTATGCCCGAAACATCGGCGGCAAAGCTTTACGCAAAATGACGTTTTTTGAGCGCGGTATGATGCTCAAAAAGCTCGCTTTGTACCTAACGGAACGCAAATCACAATACTATAAGGTATCAGCACTTACAGGCGCAACAAAAATAGATTCATGGATTGATATTGACGGTGGCATTGGCAATTTGTTCGCTTATGCCAGTTTGAGGCGGCAATTGGGTAACGAGACGTTTTATGTGGACGGTGCTGCTGCAAAATTAGGCAAAGAAGGTACGTTCATCGGACAACACGTGTGCGTACCGAAACAAGGCGTTGCCATTCATATCAATGCCTTCAATTTCCCTGTTTGGGGTATGCTTGAAAAATGTGCGGTCAATTGGTTGGCGGGCGTTCCTGCCATCGTAAAAGCGTCTGAAATCACCTCTTTTGTAACGGAATCGGTTGTTAGAGACATCGTTTCAAGCAATGTTTTGCCCGATGGCGCATTGCAATTTATTGGCGGACGTGGTCATGGCATCTTGGATTTTGTCACGATGCAAGACGTAGTGACCTTCACAGGCTCGGCTTCGACAGGCAAATTACTGCGGGGTCTACCGCGTATCAACGACCTTTCTGTACCGTTTACTATGGAAGCCGATTCGCTCAATGCGATGATTTTAGGGGAAGATATTACGCCTGATATGCCTGAATTTGATATTTTTATAAAAAATGTCCGAAACGAAATGGTTGTCAAAACGGGGCAAAAATGTACGGCAGTGCGGCGTATCATTGTGCCTTCAAAAATATTAGAAGATGTACAAATTGCTTTGGGTATTGAACTCCAAAAAGTGACGATTGGCGACCCCTCAGTAAAAGGCGTTCGCATGGGTGCTTTGGTCAATCAAGTGCAGCGGCAACGGGTGCATGAAAACATCAAAAAACTGCTAAAAGTATCGTCTATCGTTGTCGGTGATTTAGAAAAATTTGAGGTTGTGGGTGCCGATAAAATAGACGGTGCGTTTTTGCCGCCCATTCTTTTACTCAATGAAAAACCATTTAACAATACAGAAAGCCATGAAATCGAGGCTTTTGGACCCGTTGCAACCTTGATGCCGTACAAAAATATGGACGAAGCGATTGCTTTGGCGAACAGAGGCAAAGGCTCTTTGGTCTCTACAATTTGCAGTTTCAACCCCTCAGTATGTCGTGATTATTTAATGAATGCAGGGTCTTTTCACGGTAGAATTTTGTTTTTAAATCGTGAATCTGCTCCCGAAAGTACAGGTCATGGTGCGCCGATGCCGTTGATGACGCATGGCGGACCGGGTCGTGCAGGCGGGGGTGAGGAAATGGGTGGTTTGCGCGGTGTTTTTCATTATTTGCAACGTGTTGCCGTTCAAGGGCATCCGACAATGATTTCGCAAGTGACGCAAAACTATCAAGTGGGTGGTGCTTATAAACTCAAAGACAAGCACCCATTTTTGCAATATTTTGAAGAATTAGAGATTGGCGAAACGCTGATTACAGCAAAACATACGATAACAGAAACTGATATTGCTAATTTTGCAGAATTAACGGGTGATAAATTTTATGCCCACACCGACCCAACCGCTTTAGAGGGTACGCCTTTTACAGGCATAGTTGCGCATGGTTACTATATTTTGTCTCGCGCCGCAGGGCTTTTTGTTGAACCTAAAAAAGGACCCGTTTTATTGAATTATGGACTCGAAGATTGCCGTTTTATGAAGCCCGTTTATCCAAATTCAACAATCGGCGTGCGTTTTACGTGCAAAGAAAAAATGGATGTTGAACAAAAAGAAAATGATACCTTGCCCCCTCGTGGCATCGTCAAATGGCTCGTTGATGTCTATGATGAAACCAACGAAACAGTGGCTTTGGCGACGATAATGACGATGGTAAAAAAGAAAAACTAAAACAATGGATAACACACAATTAGGTAACGTCAACACGACGATAAACGGTGGTATTGCCACTATTTCATTCTTTCATCCCGCACATAACTCATTGCCAGCCAATTTGTTAACGGCATTGACAGAACAAATTACAGCCGCAGGAAATGACCCCTCAGTACTGGTCGTTATTTTACGCAGTGAAGGCGATAAAACGTTTTGCGCCGGTGCCAGTTTCGATGAATTGAAAGCCGTTCAGGATTTAGAAGGCGGCAAGCAGTTTTTTTCAGGCTTTGCCAATGTCATCAATGCCATGCGGAAATGCCCAAAATTCATCATTGGGCGCATACACGGCAAGGCGGTGGGCGGCGGTGTTGGTTTGGCAGCAGCAGCCGATTATAGTTTGGCAACCGTGAATGCCACCATAAAATTGAGCGAATTGGCGATTGGCATCGGTCCTTTTGTCATCGGTCCTGCCGTTGAGCGTAAAATGGGCTTGTCTGCTTTTTCTCAAATGGCGATTAATGCGACGGAATGGTGTACAGCAGAATGGGCAAAAGACAAAGGATTGTTTACTGAAGTTTTTGAATCAACCGAACGTTTGGACGCTTATATCACTTATTTTGCAGATAAATTAATTAATTCAAGTCCCGAAGCGATGCGCGAACTCAAAGCGGTTTTGTGGCAAGGTACAGAAAATTGGGATATGCTTTTAGGAGAGCGTGCAGCCATAAGTGGGCAGTTGGTCTTGTCCGATTTCGCTAAAAAAGCGATTGGTTAATATCTTTTCAGTAGTCATTTAGGAAATTTTTAAAATTTCCTAAATGTTGATTATCAATAACTTAACAAAAGATTAGTGCCAAACATACCGCAACGCATACCCTTCAGTATCGTCCTCATTGTGGTGTAAAATGCGTTCGACATTAACACCACCCATCGCTTCATAAAACCTCCGGGAAGCCAAATTGGCTTCAAAAACCCATAGATAAACGCCGCTTTGCGGATAATTGTCATGTGCCCACTCGAAGGCTTTTTGTATCAATTGCTTGCCTATCCCCTGCCCTTTTAAGTCTGGACGGACGTGTAAGTTGTCAATCAAACTGCCCCATTTTGAATCATCTGCACCATAAACACAGACAAAACCTACTAATTTGCCTTCATTTTCAGCCACTAAAACATATTGATTTTCTGTTGGTGCGTCAAATCGTTTTCTCCAATGTGCTTGTCTTTCAGCATGAATATTGCCGTCGAGGTAAGCATCGCTCATCATGCCTCGGTATGTGTTGCGCCAACTTTCGGCGTGAAGGTTGGCTATGGTTGCGGCATCGTCATTTTCTGCTTTTCTAAAAATCATCTGAATGTTTTCAAAAAATTCATAAAAATACTGAGGGGTATCTTTCAAATAAAAAACCTATTTTTGTAAATAATTCAAGATAAAATGCTCGATTACGCTCAAAAAATACTCGATTCGCCTGATGCACCACGCCAAATTGAGGCGTTGTATAAAACTTTGCAAGAAGAAAAACAACGTCGCCACGATTTTCGAGAATGGATTACTCCAAGCATAAAAGCGGAATTCATCAACGGCGAAGTAGTGCTTCATTCACCTGTCAAAAGACGGCATTGGAAGGTTACGGACTTACTTTCAAGTGTTCTAAGCATCTATGCACGAATAAAAAAATTAGGCAGCGTTGGTACTGAAAAAGTCTTGGTTGCCCTCACACGCAATGATTACGAACCTGATTTGGTCTTTTATTCAAAGGAAAAAGCAGATAAGTTTACAGACGATCAATTGCTTTTCCCTGCACCCGATTTCATTGTTGAAATTTTGTCAAAAGGCACGGCATCAAACGATAAAGGCATTAAAAAAACAGATTATGCCGCACATGGTGTCCGTGAATATTGGATTGTTGACCCTGTGCGTCAACGTATTGAGCAATATATTTTGTTTTTATCAACTGATAAACAATATTCCCCCGCTAAGATTTTTGCTATTGGTGACGACATCGAAAGTCGTGTGATACCCGGATTCATCATCCCCGTTGAAGCTCTTTTTGATGAACAAGCGAATATTGAAGCCTTGCAAAACCTTCTTGCCTCAACTTAACACCCCTGCCCATAATACGCTCCCGCACCATGTTTCCTAAAATAATGCTTATCCATCAAAGCCTGTTTTATCGGCGGCGCAAGAGGATTGATTTGTAGTGTTAAAAACGCCATTTTTGCCAATTCTTCTAAAACACCTGCATTATAGACCGCTTTTTCGGCTGTTTTTCCCCAAGTAAAAGGACCATGACAGGCGACTAAAACCATTTCCACTTCTTCGGGCGAAAGGTTTTCACGCTTGAAAATATCGAGAATTTGATTGCCTGTTTCGTGTTCATAATCGCCTTTAATCATCTCGTCGGTCATTACATCGGTCACGAGTACTGAGGGGATCAAATGGTCGGCATGAGTTGTTCCCAAATTGGGAATAGGTCGCATCGCTTGCGCCCACGCCACTGCATAAGTGGAATGTGTATGACAAATACCGCCAATTTTATCAAAATTTCGATACAAAAGGACGTGCGTTTTTGTGTCTGATGAAGGGCGTTTTGCAGCAGCTTCCACTACCCTATTGTCCAAGTCAACCAAAACAATATCCTCAACTTTTAGGTCCGAATATGGGATACCGCTTGGTTTTATGGCAATAATACCTTCATTTCGGTCAATTGCTGAGACATTGCCAAAAGTATAAATCGCCAATTTTTGTTTTGGAATTTCCATATTGGCTTCGAAAACGGCTTCTTTTAGATATTTTAAATTCATTTTATTTTTTATTGAACACATAGCCACATAGAGCACATAGCTTTTTTCTTTTGACATTTAAAAGGAAACTAAAAAGCTATGTATCCTTTGTGACTATGTGTTAATTTCATAATTCATTTTCAATAAACCCACCCAATTTCACATACTTTTCATACAGTACCTTATATATAGCTGCCTTTTCCGCTTGCGGGTAATATTCGGCATCATACCCCGAAGACATTGCTGCTTGTGCCTCTTCCATTGTTGCATAAACACCCGCTGCAACGGCGGCACACATCGCTGCACCGAGCGCACACGCCTGTTCAGACTTCACAACTTTTATAGGCATATTTAAGACATCGGCGAGGGTTTGCATGACAAAAGGTGATTTTTTAGCCACCCCACCAATCGCCACAACTTGTTGAATACCAACACCTTCTGTGATAAAACGATCAACAATTGCCTTTGAACCGAATGCAGTAGCTTCGACTAAGGCTTTGAAAATAATGGGTGCATCGCTGCCCAAATTCAAGCCTGTTAGCGCACCTTTTAAGGTATGATTGGCATCAGGTGTGCGGCGTCCGTTGAACCAATCGAGGGCAATAGGGTCGTTTTTACTGAGGGGTAGTGCGGCGGCTTTTTCAGCGAGTTTTGGAATGATTTGAGCCGTTATTTCAGTCGCTTGTGTTTCGCTCAAAAATTCACGAAGCGGAAAAGCCAAGAGGTTTTGAAACCACGCATAAACGTCGCCAAAGGCAGATTGACCCGCTTCCATACCCAGCATATTGGGCAAAATGGAACCGTCAACCTGTCCACAAATGCCTTTTATGAGCAAATGACCGACTTCTTCCGTTGGTGCAATCAGCATATCACAGGTCGAAGTACCCATGACGCGAACGAAAGTGTAAGGCTCGATGTGCGCCCCAACACCCCCCATGTGGGCATCAAAAGCACCGACACCGACGACGACATTTTCAGATAAGCCCAATTTTGCAGCCCATTCTTTCGATATTTTGCCCATTGGCACATCACTCGTATATGTATGACGGTAAAGGCGTTCGCGCAAACCCGACAAAAGTGGGTCAAGTTTCGTTAAAAAGGCTTCACTTGGTAGCCCTTCAAAGGCTTCGTGCCACATCGCTTTGTGTCCAGCGGCGCATCTTGAACGGCGCATACTGAGGGGGTCGGTTTCGCCTGTCAAAACGGCAGAAACCCAGTCGCAATGTTCAACCCATGAAAAAGCGGCTTTTCGGACTTTTTCATCAACTCGTAGTGTCCGCAATATTTTTGCCCAAAACCATTCGGAGGAGTAAATGCCCCCGACATATTTTGTAAAATCAATATCATTACTATGCGCTAATTCATTGATTTCCAATGCCTCTTGATTAGCAGTATGGTCTTTCCAAAGAATAAACATGCCGTTAGGATTGTCCGCAAAATCGGGCAACATACTGAGGGGGATACCTTTGCTATCAACAGCAACAGGTGTAGAACCGGTCGTATCAACCGAGATGCCGACGACGTTTTGAGCGACTTCTGCGC
>JANMJN010000845.1:0-8242 GCA_031371355.1 Saprospiraceae bacterium | reverse complement strand
GCGGCAAACAAGGCAGCGAGACGCTCTTGATCGGAATTGATACCGCCGCAACCCATCTCATGGGTTAGGAATTTGACACCATCTATGTTTTGGAAATAGGGCGATTTCTGCTTGCTTTTAGCGAAATTATCTGCTTGATATTGGCTTATTTCGTCCGTTTTGCCTGACTTGTCCAGTTCCACTAAATCCTGCACTTGTTTCAAATAGGTATCAGGAAAAGCATAACCTAAGGATTTGTCAAACGCATCTTTTAGCTTCAAAATATTCTTGTTTTCACAAAAAACCAAAGGAATGACGAGCCAATAATTCGCCGTGCCGACTTGCCCATCAGAGCGTGGATAGCCCATAAAAATACGATTTTCATACTTCGAGATGTCGGGCGCTTGCCAATTACTGAGGGGTACTCTTTTTGACGTTGAATACTCCTCTGATTCATGTTTGAGGTTGTCCGTAGTGATTTGTTCCCCTCTTTTTATCGGTTGGATGGCTTTGCCGACCAAAACGCCGTACATCGTAACGTGGTCGCCGATGGCTAAATCCTCAGTTACGAATTTGTGTTTTGCTTTGATTGCCTTTGGCAGAATGTAGTTTTCCCCTTCAAAAGCAATGTTTTCGCCCGCTTCTAAATTGCGTAGAGCGACGATGAGATTATCAGACGGATTAACTTTTAGGACTTTGTGCTGCATAATAATATGAATGACTGTGTGAATTAATTGATTAAAAAAACAACCTTGTCACCCGAATAGACGACAAGGTTAACAACAAGAATGTATAAAAATTAGTAACTAACTCTTTCATTTTTGGTCGAAATTGTTTGACAAAGTTACAATGAGATGTTAGGTGTTTTTAATGAAATTTTATCAATTTTAAATGAAATCTTATCAATAATCATCTACATTTGAGCAGATCTTATCATTAATATCATAACAACCATGCAAGCTATTCTGCGCAAAATCAATCCGTCCATAGATTTTTCTTATGTGACACGTGTTGACGATCTGCCTAATTTCTATAACAAATGGCATTTTCACCCCGAGTTGGAGTTGTCACATGTCACTGAAAGTACAGGTATGCGATTTGTTGGTGACAGCATTGCGCCTTTTATCGCAGGTGATTTGATACTGATAGGGTCAAATTTGCCGCATGTTTTGAAAAACGATCCCGTCTATTTTGAGCCTAATTCCGATCTGCGTGTCGGTTCACAAGTCGTTCAGTTTTTGCCCGATTGCTTTGGTAAGGACTTTTTGCACTTGAAAGAAATGGAAAATATCAAAGCCCTTTTTGAACGCGCCAAAAGAGGTTTACACATTACAGGACAAACAAGAGAAAAAGTTGTTGTTTTGCTGAATCAATTGATAGCCAATGAGAAAGGTGTCGGACGCATTACTCTTTTGTTACAAATTTTGGATGCGATTGCTCAATCTGATGACATCACGTATTTGAGCAGTGAACATTTTTTAGATACCTACCATCGCTATGAATCAGCTAAAATAAATGAGATTTATGAGTTCACATTGTCGCATTATAATGAAAAAATTCTAATAGAAGATGTTGCTAATATCGCTAATATGTCGGTTTCCAATTTTTGTAAATATTTCAAAAACCGAACACGCAAGACCTATATTCAGTTTTTGACAGATGTACGCATCAGTTTTGCCTGTCATTTGTTGATTGAAAACAAAAAAAGCATCCAACATATCGCCGCAGATTGTGGTTTTCACAATATTTCTAATTTCAATCGGTCTTTTCGGTTGTTGAAAAATCAAAGTCCTTTGGATTATAGGAAGCAATTTGTAGGCGATTAGACGAATTTATAAGCCACAATGAATAAAAATGCATTACTGATATTGAGCCCGTTAAAAGATTCCTAATAAGTTCTTTGAGAAACAATAAAGACAATTTGATGGGACTTCGATAACTTAATTCTCAATAATAATCACTTATTTTGCAGCTTCTTCACTCAACTCTTGGCGTGTGTCAAACGCTCCAAGAGTTTTTGTTTATAAACTTATGTAAATGAAACTCAATTATGAATAAGAATAAAACGCTTAAAGAAGAAGCCCTTCATTATCACGCGAAAGGTCGTCCAGGAAAAATCGAGGTTATTCCTTCAAAAGAAACCGCAACCCAACGAGATTTGACATTGGCGTATTCGCCTGGTGTTGCCGAGCCTTGCCTTGCCATATATGAAAATCCAGAAGATGTCTATAAATATACCGCGAAAGGCAATCTGGTTGCGGTTATTTCCAACGGAACGGCTGTTTTGGGCTTAGGCGATATTGGACCTGCGGCTGGAAAACCCGTCATGGAAGGGAAAGGTCTTTTGTTTAAAATATATGCCGATATTGATGTTTTTGATTTAGAATTGGATACAAAAGACGTAGAAGAGTTTATCAGAACCGTCAAAATCCTTGAACCGACTTTTGGCGGCATCAACTTAGAAGATATTTCTGCGCCCGATTGTTTCATCATCGAAGAACGCTTGAAGGCGGAAATGAACATCCCTGTCATGCACGACGACCAGCACGGCACCGCAATCATCAGTGCAGCCGCTTTACTCAATGCGGTTGAGATTGTTGGGAAAGATTTTTCGACGATAAAAATCGTCGTCAATGGTGCTGGTGCTTCGGCAAGCTCATGCACTAAGTTGTATTGTAGTTTGGGTGCGCAAAAATCAAACATTTTTATGTTCGATTCAAAGGGTTTAATTCACCCGAGCCGCACCAATTTAGACGGGAAAAAGAAAGAATTTGCAAACGATAATGCACCTGCCTCAATAACTTTGACAGAGGCTTTGGTCGGTGCCGATGTGTTCATTGGTTTGTCAAAAGGCAATGTTTTAACAGGCGAAATGATAAAACCGATGGCAAAAGACTGTATTGTTTTTGCCATGGCGAACCCCACACCAGAGATTGCTTATGACGAAGCCATAGCTGCTCGCGAAGACATTATTTTTGCGACGGGTCGCAGCGATTATCCGAATCAAGTCAATAATGTGCTTGGTTTTCCATATATTTTTAGGGGTGCTTTGGATGTGCGTTCAAAGGTTATCAACGAAGAAATGAAGCTGGCGGCAGTGCGTGCCTTAGCAGATTTGGCAAAAAAACCAGTGCCTGACATGGTGAATATGGCTTATGGCATAGATAATTTGGTTTTCGGCAAACAATACATCATTCCAAAACCTGTTGACCCGCGTTTATTGACAACGGTTGCCCCCGCAGTCGCCAGAGCGGCTATGGAAACGAATGTTGCCAAGTTTCCGATACAAGATTGGGACGCGTACGAAACCCAATTGTCGAAACGTTTGGGCTTAGACAATACACTGACGAGAGGTATCATCAACAAAGCAAAACAACATCCGAAACGGGTTGTTTTGGCAGATGCCGAAAACTTGGCTGTTTTGAAAGCCGCCCAACAGGTCAGAGAAGAACTTATTGCAACGCCTATTTTGTTGGGTAATATCAAGACAATCAAGCAATTGATTCAAGACAATTCATTGGATTTAGCCCACGTCGAAATCATTGACCCCAGTTTGCCACATACTGATGAGGAGAAAGCACGGTTGGCAAAATATGGCGATATGTTTTTTGAAAAACGGAAGCGCAAAGGCTTCAACAAAGCCGAAGCCCACGATGTCATTCGTAGAAGAAGTTATTTTGGGAGCATGATGGTCGAAGCAGGCGATGCAGAAGCCATGATTGGCGGCATGACCCGCAATTATCCAGATACCATACGCCCCGCTTTGCAAGCCATTGGGAAACAAGAAGGTGTTAAGAAAGTATCAGGCATGTATATTCTGATGAGTCGTTTCGGACCGCTTTTTTTGGCGGATACAACTGTCAATTTTAATCCGACCGCAGAAGACATTGTTGAAATTGCAGAATTAACAGCTAAAGAAGTTGAGAAATTTAATATCAAACCCCGTATCGCTTTGTTGACCTACTCCAATTTCGGCAGTGCCGATGGCGATGATGCCGTCAAAATGCGCAAAGCAGTGGACATTCTGAAAGCTAAGCACCCGACGATGATTGTGGATGGTGAAATGCAAGCCCATTTGCCTTTTGATATTGAATTGTTGAAAGAAAATCATCCTTTCAGCGAATTGGTCAATGGTGGCACTAATATTTTACTTTTCCCGAATCTGTCAGCTTCCAATATTGCTTATAATTTGGTGAAAGAAATTGCCGAAATTGAAAAAATCGGACCTATCCTTTTGGGTTTGAAAAAACCCGTTCACGTCTTACAATTGGGTAGTACGACAAGAGAAATTGTGAATATGATAGCGATTTCGGTGGTGGATGCGCAGAAATTATAAGTTTGATTGAACACCAAACGGCATAAAATACCCCCCTCAGTATTTTATGCCGTTTCGTATTTAAATACTTAGTCAAATTGGGATTATTACTGAAAAATTAGGGAAAATCAATTTTAGTTTTACTATTTTTGTTTTTTAATACTAAAATAGTGATACTAAAATGACATTTTATCTAAGAAATATCTTTTCTGACTTAAAAGACCATTTAGAAGTCAAGCAAGTAACCGTTCTCACTGGCATGAGACGGACAGGTAAAACAACCCTTGTCAAACAACTCATGGACGAATCAAACATTCGTCAAAAAATTTATTTCGACCTTGAAAGGCTTGACAACAGAGAACTGTTTTCAGAAAAAAACTATGACAATATTGTTTTTTCTTTGACACAAAGAGGCATCGTTTTTTCCGAAAAAGTTTTGATCGCCATTGACGAAATTCAATTAGCGCCCAACCTGCCAAGCGTTGTAAAATACCTATACGATACCTACGATATTAAATTTTTACTGACGGGGTCAAGCTCCTATTATCTTAAAAATAGGTTCAATGAGTCATTGGCAGGACGAAAAAAGATTTTTGATATTTATCCCTTGACTTTCAATGAGTTATTGCGATTTAAAGGCATGGAAATGCCTCGTTTAGACACATTTTCTAATCAACCTTTTATTTCAGCAAACTATGAATTATTGAAAAATTATTATGATGAATACATCAACTACGGCGGCTTTCCAGAGGTTGCCTTGACCGATAAAGTCAGCGATAAAAAGGATTTGATTTTTGATATTTTGAGTTCTTACATCAACTTAGACATCGCTTCTGTTACAGATTTTAAAAAATCAAGCGACGCTTATAAACTCATTAAATTACTGGCAGTACGGATTGGAACAAAATTAGATATCTCAAAATTGGCTAATTCGGCGGGTCTGACAAGGGCAAGTGTTGAAAATTATCTCGACCTTTTTGAGCAATCTTATTTGTTGCGAACAATTCCCGTCATGTCGAACAGTCCAGACCGTGAAATTGTAAAAGCTAAAAAAATCTATTTTTTAGACAATGGCATTGCGTCCATTTCAGCAGAATTGAGTAGCGGTTCTAAATTTGAAAATGCTGTTTTTAACCAATTGCAGTCTTTTGGCGACATCTCTTATTATCAATTGAAAATGGGCAATGAAATTGATTTTATCCTCAATAAAAATACCGCTTTTGAAGTAAAAGAAGCCGCTTTTGACAACGATTTACGAGACCTCAAAAAGATAGCAAAAAACCTCGATATCGAAAACTGTTTTGTTATTGGTAGGCATCCTAATACCATTTTCGAAGGGTTTTTATGGGGTGGTTTTATTCAATAATCATCTAAAAATACAACAAATACTGAGGGGTACCTCAAAACAAAACCAAATCATAAACCGCATACAACAACCCATCTTTTTCCTTCTTCATTGTCACAACAGGATAATGCTGTTCTTTCGCCCAATTCCGCCAATAGGCGTCGCTCATTTGTGGGTCATCGTCAAATGCCATTTGAACAGCTTGTGTTTTATAACCTGCCGCCGAAGTATTGATATGAATGTGTTGTGGAATCGTCCGCCCATTGTATTTATTTGGATAACTGGCTGGACGCACGGTTTGAAAGGCATAATCCCCCAAATTATCCGTCTTTACAAACCCAAAAAGTCGGGGATCGCCTTCACTCATTCTTTTTAAAGTACCATCTGATGGCGCATAATTGCCAGTATTGTCCGCATGATAAATGGACAAGAGTACATTTGCAATCGGCTTATGATGGGCATCTAAAACCCGTCCTTTGATGGTAATTTTAGTCCCTTGTTCTTTGTCTGAACAGAGTATTGTAACAGCCCATTGCGCTTGTTTTTCAAGCGTTTTTCTAATATTATGCCTTTGTTCAATCGTCAATTCAGAGTAATGTTCTGCAACAATAAAGTGCAAAGAGTCATAGACACTATGCGAAGGATGAGCAAGCAATGTTTTGGTTAGAACATTGATGCTATTTGTCCATTGTTGTGCAGAACAAACGAAAGGCAAGCCTAAAACACAAAGAAGTAAGAGCGTGATTGATTTCATAATGCAAGTTAGTTAGGTTCATCATCCAACAATGATGATTTCATTTTTGTCTCTTGATGTTTCCATAATTCTTTAAAAACCACCCCCTCAGTATAAAGGTGCTCAAAAGTGCCGTGTTCGACAATTTTACCATTTTGAAGGACATAGACATAATCAAAATACTGCAAAAGATGCAAACGGTGCAAAGCAGAAATAAGGACTTTATCAGAAAAAGCCTTGAACAATTGCTTATAAATCATCAATTCCGTTTTAGGATCAACGCTACTTGTGGGTTCATCCAACAAAACAACTTGACTGCTTTGTGCGGCTAAAATACCTCTTGCCAACGCCAATCGTTGTTTTTGCCCTCCTGACAGGTTTACCCCTTTTTCTTGAATATTCGATTGCAAAACCTTCGGTAATTGTCGCGCCGTTTCAGAAAAATACGCCAAATCGCACACTTGCCACACGTCTTTTTCATCAAAAGGCAATCCCAAAGTGATGTTGTATTCAATGGTATTTTCAAAAATTTCAGGCTCTTGGGGGAACAACGTAACAGATTCATTCAACAATGCCAAATCCGATGGTTTGTTATCTATCAAAAATTGCATTTTTAACGCTTCTATACTGAGGGGGGGATATAGCCCGCGCAAAATGGCTAAAAGCGTACTTTTTCCACAACCACTTTCACCAATCAAAGCAATACGCTGCCCTTTTTTGAATTGAATATTGATATTGTGCAAACTCTGTGGCGAGTGGGTTGCATCGTAAATGTCTCGATGTGAAAAGTTGAGGTTTTTGATGGACATGTCTGTCCAATTTTCAGGCAAACCTTTGGCAGAATCGGGGCGATGATGCAAACCATATGCGTCTTGGATATTGCGCGCTGTCTGGACATTGGTGTTGTACTGTACTATATTCGTATATTGCCAAGCAATATCATGGAAAACGCTCGTAAATTGATTGACAAAGCCCAATAAAACCACCAAATTGCCCACATAAAATACTTTTCCAGCCTCATAATGTTGATAGACATACCCAATGGCTATAACGACATAAATCAAAGTGACCAATGTATCTGCAACAAACCATTTCCATTCATTAATGATCACATTTTTGCGAAAAGGCTTCAAAACATCCATTACTTTACGCAGCAAACCCGATTCCATACTTTTTTCAAGCCGCAAAGTAATGACGGTAATGATGTTGGCAAGGCTATCAAACAAAGTAGAAGAAATGACGTGTTCTTTTTCATTCACTTCTTCAAGGGTTTTTATATAAGGCACATCAAATTTCAGAATAACCCAAATGGTTAAAGCACCCATTAATACGCCTATGGTACCATAAAGTGGTGAAAAATAAAGCATTGCGCCAAATGACAGCACAAATTTGCTCAAAGCGTATAGATACATAAAGCCTTCTTGAAAGAAACCTTTCAAGGCTTCATATGCTTTGCGAATGCGGTTAATGGTTGCCCCGCTGTGGTTGTCTTGATGCCATTTTACAGGTAAATGCAAGGCTTGGTGGTACATTTCCATCAAAAAATTGCGGCTTAGATTAAAAGCCAATTGTCTTTCCATTACCCGTGCAGGTCCATGAAAAAGCCATTCGCCTATTTTCAAAATGAAAAAGCCTAAACCAAACCAAAAAACATGCTGCAAAGTATGCGCATTGTCTTGCTGAATTCTATCAATAAACCATCCGTACAAAATGGGATTGAGCATGGCAACAACATTTGCCAAAAGAAAAAGGCAATAAATCAAAACGTAACGTTTGCGTTCATTGCGGGCATATCGCCAAGCCGTCGAGAGCAAGGCGATGTATGGGTTTTGCTGTTTTGATCTCAATTTATACTTTTTCAAAATGATGT
>JANMJN010000817.1:0-3211 GCA_031371355.1 Saprospiraceae bacterium | reverse complement strand
GGCTTGTTCGATGCCGAAGATTGCTATGGTGCCTGGCGCACCTATGAGGCTTTGGAAAAGCAAAATACCCCTTCCCTATCCAACCGCATTGTCATGGGTCCTTGGTTTCATGGGGCTTGGGGCGGACGCTCAACGGGTGAGTTTTTGGGCAATATCGAATTTGGTTCAAAAACATCTACTTATTTTCAAACAGAAATCGAAGCAAAATTCTTCAATTTCTACCTCAAGGATGAAGGCACAATGACCTTACCCGAAGCTACCGTCTTTGAAACCGGCTCGAACCAATGGAAAAATTACGACAGCTGGCCTCCTAAAAACACTAAGACACGCAATATATATATGCAGCCGAATGACAAGCTCTCTTTCAGCACTCCCTACCTACAAACGGGTTCAACCGCTTGGGTTTCTGACCCCGCCAAACCCGTACCTTATACCGAAGACGTGGGCGAAGACCGCACCCGTGAATATATGACCGACGACCAGCGTTTTGCCGCCCGTCGCCCCGATGTTTTGGTTTTTGAAACCGATGTTTTAACAGAAGATATGACCGTAGTAGGTCCAATTGATGCGACCTTGTTTTTTTCAACAACGGGCACAGATGCCGATGTGGTGGTCAAAGTGATTGATGTGTTTCCTGACGATACACCCCAATGGGAAGGCTCAAAAGTGCCACAAGGTGGCTATCAGATGCTCGTGAGGGGTGAAATACTGAGGGGTCGTTTTCGCAACAGTTGGGAAAAACCGCAACCGTTTACACCCAATGTGGTTACAAAAGTGCCGATGCAATTGCCCGATATTTCGCATACTTTCAAAAAAGGGCATCGGTTGATGGTGCAAGTGCAGTCGTCGTGGTTTCCGATTGCTGACCGCAATCCACAGAAGTTTGTGAATATTTATCAAGCAAAAGATTCTGATTTTCAAAAGGCTACGCATCGTGTTTTTCATAATGCGAAAAATGCGTCACATTTGACGATTAAGGTTTTGGATAAATAGACTTGATTTGACCAGTGATTGGACTGATGCGACTGATTTTCACTGATTTTTTTTCTCTTTGTTATTCTTGTGAACAAAAAGAATCAGTGAAAATCAGTCGTATCAGTCCCATCTGTGGTCCAAAAAAATCTAATCCTTAACCCGATTCAAACCCAAAGCCCGCAACATCCACCTCGGCAACGACTTTTCAGGTCGCCGTTTTCGTAGGTCGAGATACCAGCCAATAGACTTTAAAATCGGTATTTTATGCGTTTCGACAAACTCGATGAGTGTGCCATCCACTGTTTCAATATACGCAAAACGCCCTGCGGCACCCTCCATTTGGAACGATTCGGCTGAATCCACCGTGAAATGATACCCCTCAGTATTGAGGCGTTCTTTCAGTGCGTCCATGCCGTTGACATCGTAACAGAGTTGAATAAAACCACATTCACCCCAAAAACGGTTTTCAAAAATTTTGTTTGGTATGCGGTCAAAAACCTGCACCAACTCGATTTCAGAAGCCCCCAACAAAGGCGCAAAACCGCCCACACGCGGCTGCGAATGACGCAACAAAATGCGTGAACAAGGGTAATGACCGCCCGTCAAAGGTTTAAAATCAACAAAAGCATCAGTTTTTTCATAAACCACCTCGTCGTAACCCAAAACATCACGGAACAAAGCCGTCGTGCGCTCAATATCCGTTGTACCCATCACAACACCAAAAACGCCGCCTGTCAATTTACCTGTTTTTTGAAACCAGCTTTTTTTGACTTCAACGATTTGAAAAAGGTTGTCGTAAGGGTCTTTTACCCAAAAATAGCGTTCTATTGCATTGGGTGTTGACTCGACTTCGGCGGACAAAACATTCGCACCGCGTTTTTTAAATGATTCAAACGTCTTTTCGACATTAATACATTTAATTTTAGTAGCAAAAATACCCGTATCACCCAAAGTGATTGGGAAAGTCGGATACTGAGGGGTATGCTCGGTATGCTGCCAAATCTCAAACCCCCCGCCGCCTTGCATATTGAGCGCAAGCACCGCATGACGTTCTCGCGGCTGTCCGCCTGTGTAAGGCAGCATTAAACCCGCCGTTGCTTTTTCATCAAAAACGGGTGTGTCTGCACCCAGAAATTGGCGATACCAAGCCCATGTTTCGTAAATATCTTTACAGCCTACGCCGACTTGTTGAATACCACTAATAATGTAATCCATGTTTGTTATATAGTTATTTCGTTTTATTTTTTTGTCATTCTGAACGAAGTGAAAGAATCTAAATATTTATTGAATTAGATTCTTTCACTTCGTTCAGAATGACAAAAAAGATAGGATTTAAATACTTAGTTACAATATTCTAAATTTTTAATTTAATACAATTTCACCTTAATTAAGTATAATTTAGTATTAATTAAATCAATTTCTATACTTAATTAAAGCAATTTCACGCTTTGTTAAAATATTTTATTTTGATTAATAATTGCATAAAATTAATCTTTTAATCTTAATTAAATAAGAAACCCATAAGGTTTTTAGCCTTATGGGTTTTGCAATATTTTAATTAAACAAAGATTAAGGTTGAATAATTTCTATATTTCGTAAAGCACAAACATCAGCAAAGTCTTTTGTATTGAGTGTAGCTAAATAGTCAATATGATTATCTCTATCCATCAATATTTCTCGAAAAATACAATCTACAAAACTATAATCAAAACCCCACCGCGCTTTATCAAAAACTTCTCTTCTGGCATCATCACGATATGGAACATCATCAAAAAATCGAATTTGCGGTGTTGCCAAAATATTTTCAAAAATAAAAAGCTTTTGTCGTCTCCGTACCAAACGAGTATTCAAAACCTCATATAGACTTGGATAAGGTACTATGATTATCGCTCGTTCCCTTTCGAGTATATTATAAAATTGTACAGTTTCCTCTTTTGCTTCAAGATAATCAAACCAAATGCAGGAATCCATTAAGGCACTTTTTGGCATTTTGGTATGTTTAAAAATCTTCTACTGTACTGTTTGCAACAAACTGACTATAGCCCTGCCAAGGAGATTTACGCCGACTGCCAACAATAAACGTTCCTTTGTTAAGTCCGGTTTTTTCATCATTATAAACAACATAAATCCTATCCGATTCTTTGAATTTAACTTGTTTTTGCAAATCAGCACTTAGTTTTGAGATTAAATCTTCTCCCTTTTCAATCGAATATCGAAGAACCGCCATTAAGTTGCC
>JANMJN010000788.1:0-2683 GCA_031371355.1 Saprospiraceae bacterium | reverse complement strand
TTTCCAGATTTTAGGGCTTCAGAACGGGCTTTTCAGTTGTTGTTGCAAGTCAGTGGACGGGCGGGAAGGAAAAATAAACGGGGCAAAGTCATCATTCAAGCCTTCGATACCAAAAGTCTGATTTTGAAAGACGTGCAAAATAATGACTTTCTTAGTTTTTTCAAAAGAGAAATATTAGAGCGTAAAAACTTCATTTATCCACCTTATTATAGATTGATTGGCATCAATATAAAGCATAAAAAGCCTGATGTCCTACGCGATGCATCAAAGGTTTTTACAAAAATATTGAAAGAAAGACTCGGCGATAGGGTTCAAGGACCTGCTATTCCGCTAGTTGAGCGGGTCAATACCTACTATATTTTAAATTATTTGATAAAAATTGAGCGTGATGTCGTAAAATTAACGACGGCAAAACAAATAATTCAAGAAGCGACTTATTTACTCAATCATACTGAGGGGTACTCAAACGTGCGGGTTTTGGTGGATGTCGATCCTTATTAACTTTCCTTGTCTGATAGTTAAAAAAAACTTAAACCTTTGGCTTTCAACATCAAAACTCACCCTTTAGACGTTCAATAGACATTAATTCACAGTCAAAAAAAATCATGACACACAATGAAAAAATCAATTCTACTCTTTGCTGCTTTGCTATCTGTACAATGTACATTCGCTCAATTTGGCAATATTTTGAAAAAAGCAGAAGATAAAGTCAATAAAACGCTCAAAAGTGGTGGTAGTAATTTGTCGCAAGATGAGGTCGGCAATGGTTTGAAAGAAGCTTTGAACATCGGTATCAGCGAAGCGACAAATTTTTTGTCTGCAAAAGATGGCTATTTCAAAAGCCCTTATAAAATTTTGATGCCAGAAGAAGCGCAGAATGTTGTGAGCAAATTGAAAGTTATTCCAGGCTTTGCAAATATCGAAGCCGATTTGACAGAACGCATGAATCGCGCGGCTGAAGATGCTGCTCAAAAAGCAAAACCCATTTTTGTAGCGGCTATCAAAAATATGACATTTACAGATGCTTTGAATATTCTGTCTGGTAAACCCGATGCAGCGACTCGATATTTGGAAAAAACAACGAGCGAAGCTTTGATTGCTGAATTCAAGCCTATTATTCAAGCGTCTTTGGATAAAGTCAATGCTCGAACCTATTGGCGTGAAGCAACAACCGCATACAATAAAATACCTTTTACGACTAAAACCAATACAGAACTGGACGACCACGTGACAAAAACAGCATTGGCAGGTATGTTCAGTTTGGTTGAAGAAAAAGAAAAAGGCATCCGTTCAAATGTCAATTTGCGAACAAGTGACCTTTTGAAAAAGGTGTTTTCGCAGCAGGATAAAAAATAAAAAAAGAGCTACTTTAAGGGCGTAAAAAAAAGCATGAGGCAGAAGCTGTCTCATGCTTTTTTTTGTTTATACTTAAAGGATAATGGATAATGGAAAATGGAAAATGGAAAATTCAAAGAGTTGAAAATCAGTTAGTTGTTACAATACTTTTGGCAAACCATTTTCAATTGAGTATAAAAAGCATCATTTGATGGACGCTACCTTTTTTGAAATAACAATTTTTTACCATTGTTTCCTGTAATCAACATAGCCCCGTTTTCTAAGTAATATTTGCCCAAATCGGCTGTTTGTGTTTTACCATTTTCAATACCCATGATAAAAATATGTTGATTTAGAACATACCAACTGACATTGGGCAAGGGCACAGGCTGACCTTTATCTGTAGCGTTTCCATAATAATTACCACTGCTCACGCTCACAGAACCCCCACCATCAGACAAAGACCCATCTGCAAAAAATATCAAACTTTGAGAAGATGAACTGCCGAAAAAATCGCTACCAAAACCAGAGTTATATTGTTGTTCATTGACCCATTTTCCCACCAAATTGGCATCAATTTTACTACCTGAAGGCATTTTAGGCTTATTATACGGAGGGGTCTGTTCCGTCACTTTAGATGAAGCCGATGCCGCACCTTGCTTCGTAAAATCCACTTGCATATCGTGTTTTTGACCAGAGACTTCAAAAGTCAAATCCATCAAAAGGTGATTATCCTTGATTGTTCCATTGAGTTGAAAAGTAAGGTTTAATGTTTTTTCAACGGCTGTTCCTACCATTTTCGAGCCATTTGACGTCCCATTGACTTCATAAACCTGCTGGCTGTCGGTCATTTTTCCAACTATAACATTATTAGAAGACGGCTGTAATATTAGTTTAATATTATCACCATTAAGTACACCTGTGAACGTTCCTATAAATGGATTTTGAGCCATACACAACGTCAAAAAAGCAGTCGTAAAGAGTGTTAAAATGATTGATTTCATGTTTTTCCCATTGTTTTTAAAATGATTTTGAACAAAAATAGAGAATTGAAAGAAATTGGTCAAGAAATTGATTGTATAATTTGACTAAAATGAAAATGAATACAAATCCAACGGGTGAAGGCTCAAATGTTCAATTTTCAATATAAACTTTACGAACTACAAAAACTCTTAACGATGACTAAAAACATACTATCCGTAATCGCTTTTATGGTACTATTCGCCTCCATTCAAGCTCAAGATGTCTCTTTTCGTTTGAATAATTACAAATTAAATCCTAAAATCAAGCTAGAAAATGTTATTCATGGAGCTGAAATTGGTTATGTCCAGCATATGACTAAGTTTTT
>JANMJN010000787.1:0-2506 GCA_031371355.1 Saprospiraceae bacterium | reverse complement strand
TAAAGAATTATCGCATAAACATTTAAGAAATGATAAAAACTTCCTAAATATTAGTAGATATTCAGAATTAGTTCCTATTTTTGCGATATAATTTGCTTGAAATTTATTTTTTATACGTCTAAAAAAATAGTTAAAAGCGACATTACTTACCAAAACCAACCACACACGACTCAATTCGAGTTCGTTCATGCATCCATTATTATTTTGTTTTAGAAACTGTTAAGAATCAGTTAAAAATACGACTGGAATTTTGAATTTGTTGCTGACAATTCAATCATTCTAAATATTTGGTCGTAGTTTTGTTTGATATTTATCGAAAGGACACATTTTTTCATAGCTGTAATGGTCGCGCTAGCCATACAGTATCAACTAAATCTAATGAAAGAAAAATATATTTACAACAAACAGACTCTGCAGTTTGAGAAGATTGACATTAATTGGAAGGACAAACTCATCAAAGTTTTCGGGCTTTTTTCTGCTTTTGTTGTGACATCTATGCTCTGCTATCCGCTTTTTCAGCAGTTATTCCCATCAGCAGAGGTTCTAGTAAAAAATAGAGAAATAGAACAACTCGGTTTTAAATACAATGCCCTACAAAAGCATGTAGAAACGATGGATAAAGCTGTGACAAGCCTACACCAACGTTCTAATGGTGTTTATCGGCGTATGTTTAATATGAATCCGATTGATGAAACTGTTTGGGCAAGTGGCGTCGGTGGTCATGATAAGTATGCGAATCTTTCTAAATTTTCAAGTTCACAGACCATTATTGAGACTCAAGATCGCATTGAGTTGTTGTCGCGTCAAATTGCTATGCAATCAAAATCATTGGATACGATTGCCAATTTGGTAAAAGAAAAGGAGCATATGTTGCGGGCAATACCAAATCTGAAACCGGTTCGGGAGGATAAATTGCACGAAAGTATGGGTGTTTTGTCCGGTTTTGGTGTGCGTATTCATCCGATTTATAAGGTGAGAAAGTTTCATAAAGGCATTGACTTTTCAGCAGATTCAGGTACAGCCATTCAAGCAACGGGCGATGGCGAAGTTGTCCAAGCAGGGCGCGATGGTGGTTATGGCAATTGTGTTATCATTCGTCATGGTTATGGCTACGAAACTTTATATGGTCACATGTCAAAAATTGATGTTCATGTTGGTCAAAAAGTAAAACGCGGGCAACTCATTGGGTTGATAGGTTCTTCGGGTTCAGCGACTGGTCCGCATTGTCATTACGAAGTTCATTTGAATGGAGAAGTTGTTAATCCATTGCCTTATTGTCTTGATGGTTTGACTCCTTCTGAATATGCCCTACTCGTGAAAGCGGCTACAGCTGAGAATAATTCATTTGATTAATGACCTCATACTGTGTGGGGATTTTGCGATAATAAAAAAGAGGCTCTATCAAGGAATATTGATAAAGCCTCTTTTTATTTTTAATCCATAACAAATGATTTTTCAATTTAATAACTCACGACCAATTTACGTGTTACAGGTCGTTTTCCCTTGCTTTCAATGCGTATCATATATTGACCTGTTTCAAAGCGAGTAAGGTTGATGCGATGTGGCGCATTTTGAGCCGATTCTATCTTCTCTTGATACAATTCTTTGCCTATTATTGAAAAAATACGGATATTAACTGGATTACCGTAGGTTTCTGACAAATCAATATCTGCATAGTCGTGTGCTGGATTTGGGAAAATATTGTAATTGTTCGGTTTTAAATAATTGATTTTCAATACTTCGCTATACTGAGGGGGGGTATTGTCTGCAAAAAAAGTTTGTATGCGATAGTAATTATCGCCTTCTTTTAGCTTGTCGTCAATAAATGAGAAGTATCGGAGTGTAGATTGATTATTATCGTTGACGATACTGAGGGTTTTAAATTCCCCTTGTTCGTCGAGTTTTTCAAGTTGATAATAGTCCACTGCTTTTTGTGTGTTTACAACCCATTGTAAGGTTGCTTTGCGGTTATCGAGCCGTCCATCTAAAGAAACCAAATCAGCACTGCGTGCACTGTTTAGCGATGTACAATTAGATGCAAAAGGCATAACTTGAATCGCTTGAGTCGGAACTGTCCAAGACAACTTTATGACACCATTTCCTTTATTGGATTTGTATTCCACAACAATCGGGTAGGTAACACCTGCCGTTAGACTAACAGAACAGGTGAAAATGGCTACTTTTTTATTGCTCCATTCATTTAATAATCTAGTATTATTAATAAACAATCTCACGCCATCATCTACATTGAGAGTGAAGGTGTAAATCCCTGCTATAGGCGCTGTAAAACTACCATTCCATTGCACGGCATATTTATTTGCATTAATACCTGCTACAGGTGCTGCTGAACCCCAAGCATAATTAATGGCTGTTTCATAACGGATAGCATCAGGCGTCCCTTTTATAGAGTTACCATCGTAATAGTTAGCTTGAAGACAACGCAAATCACTGCTTGTTGGAGCGGTTGGGATAGCAGACGTTTCGATTCCACTTGACCAAGTTGTGC
>JANMJN010000762.1:0-2457 GCA_031371355.1 Saprospiraceae bacterium | reverse complement strand
GAAAAAGTCTTGTGGGAATTGTAGAAGCATATTTTAATATTTGGCTTTTTATTTTGTGCTTGGCAATGTTAATATTTTTTTTTGTTTAATAATAAAAACGATTCGACATTAAAAATCATTCAACGCTAATAATACGTATTTTTTCATTGTTTATGCCTAAAACAAACGTTTTACCTTTATTCTTTTTAGATAATCTTATAGGCAACATACGCCGCACTTCGCCTCTAATTTGCACCCCCTCAGTATGTCGTACATCAAATTGACAATTGCCTTTGTTGATTAAGATTGTACCAAAATCGGCATCGTAGCGCCCCAACTGAATATTATTGCCAAAATAATTACCATACAACAATACATCTGGCGAATTATCACCATTCGCATCTATGATTTGCGCTGCTCTATAAGGTGTCAGTTGCGCCAAATCGGGCAACGATACAGTCTCAAATTTGTCGTTGCCTTGATTCACCAATACAGCATTCTCAAAGTAATTGGCTTCATATCTCTTCGATTTTTTGAGCTTTTCAGGTGTAAAAATCTCATCCAAACTCATTTCTGCAAACTTTCGGGCATACAAAATTTTCTTTTTCAAAATCGGTACCTGCTTTTGCAAATCAGCTATAGTTGCAAAGACCTGTTCTTTTCCTTGCAAGTACGATGTGACAATTTGCTCTTTTTTACCATTGTCGTCATAGTCATTATAGTACATCCGTACTGGCTCTTTTTCACTTGCTTTCAGCCTTGAATTTTCGCCTAAATTGCCCACAATCAAGTCAATATCACCATCATTATCCAAATCATAAGGCAGTACAAAATTCCACCAACCTTTCTTTTCTGTTAGTTTAACGGTCTTAAATGACCTATTTTCTTGTAAAAAAGCATAAATACCATCCCATTCGACCGCCACTATGAGGTCTTGTTTACCATCTTTATTCAGGTCAACCAAAGCCGAATTTTTAATCATGCCCAACGCTGCTAAATCCTTGTTATACTGAGGGGTCACATCTGTGAAATGTCCATGACGATCATTTTGTAAAAGATAAGAATGTGGCGTTTCGCCATAAGCCCACACAACCGAACGTGCGCCCATGTACAAATCTAAATAACCATCGCCATTAAAATCTAAGGCTTGTAAAGTGCTTACCGTTGAATAAATACCCTTAAAAGCATCGTCAAGGCGTGTAAAACGACCTTTCCCATCGTTCAGATAAACGCGAGACTGTTGTTTTGGATCATTATTGTAAAATTCATTGCCCCCTGTGCCAACAACCAAATCTTTATCATTGTCATTGTCCACATCAATTAACAAGGCATCAACGTCTTCATAAATACTGTCAATATCGAGTGCAGGGCAAGGGATTTTTGAAAAAGTACCATCTGTTTTTTGCAAAAACAAACCTGCTTTCTCCCATTTGGCATTGCCCAAAAACACATCGTCTAAGCCATCACCATTGATGTCACCGATGGCTAAGGCGGGTCCATCGGTTGACGTTAGATGTGGTAAAAGAGGTTCGCGGTCGAATTCTACAAAATCATTTTCTTTATGTTTAAAATCTAATTTCGTTTGGGCAGTAATATCCGTTAATTTACGGAGGGGGGGCTTTTTTGAAATCGCAAATCGTTGATAATCAAACTTTTGCAAACCTTTTTTATAAACTATTTCATTCACACCTTGCCATTTCAAAGCTGTTTTATTCAATTTCTGAAACGTATTATCCGTCCAAACCAAAACCAAACTGTCTATATTTTGAGGATTGCCCAAACCCGCATACAAAGGCGTTTCCATACTCGATTGAAAGCCATGCGTTGGGTATTTTTCATAAACCATCACAGAGTCTTTGGTGTATGCAATCAGCTTACTACCAATTGCATTGCGGTTTTTTTCAGAACCAACAAGTTTCAATGTCAACATCTGATGTGCCGAGTCTTTGGGCGCAATATTTTCATAAACAAACGCCTTGTCGTTGATATTTGACGTAATAATATCTAAATCGCCGTCATTGTCCAAGTCCGCATAAGCCGCACCGTTTGAGTACGATACTTTATTGTTTTGAATAGAAAACTGTTGGTCTTTGAATTTTAAATGACCTGCATTGTGGAATAGTTTATTGTCTAATTTTATTTCAGGTATATTTCGAATCAAATCTAAATCCTTATCAATCAATGTATTAGCCCTCGTCTTAGCTTGAAAATCATCCTCCGATGCAAATTTAATATAATCAATATCATTCATGCGCTTCGGAATACCATTACTGATAAAAATATCTTTATGACCATCGTTATCATAATCAAAAAACAGGGTTGCCCACGACCAGTCGGTAGCTTGTACACCCGCATAAGTCGCTACTTCGCTCATAGTGCCATTCCCATTATTGATTTGCAAAGCATTACGGGCATATTGATAATTATAACCCAAACCCCGTTTGAATTGATATGTACCAAAGGCATCTTCGCCCTCGG
>JANMJN010000729.1:0-2574 GCA_031371355.1 Saprospiraceae bacterium | reverse complement strand
CGTGGTGAAGGATTCTTTTTAGGTTTTGAATTGGTCGAAAAAGGAAAAATACCTGCCACTGACAAAACGGCTTATTTGGCGAATCGTATGAAAACGCATGGCATCCTCATCAGCGTAGATGGTCCGCAAAACAATGTGATAAAAATAAAGCCGCCCATGTGTTTTAATAAAGACAATGCGGTGGATATAATTCGTTATTTAAGAAAGATTTTGGGCGAGGATTTTATGACGATATGACCCCCTCAGTATAAAGCACGTTAGAAGCACATAAAACAACAAAACATGACTTTACAAAATAACAAAATTCAAAAATGGCTCAAAAGTGGCGCGAGTGTATTCATAATCATGAATATCATTGCCTTTTTTCATGCTTATAAGTTTACGCATTTTACGGATAGCAATATTGAAAGAACAATAGATGTTAAAGAACTTTCGATAGGTGGCAAACTAAAAACGGTGTTTTTTGGGATAGACAATCCAAAGCAGCACACTAAATTATTCCCCCCATGGCTTTATGAAACAGTGACGATTAAGAGCAATAAACGCCTTGAAGGGTGGTGGATTCGGTCAGCAAGTGTTCTTCAAAAGGAGGCTGACAAAAAAGGAACAGTCATTTTTTTTCATAGTTATAATAGTGAAAAATCATCTATGTTGAATAGAGTAGAGGTTTTTCTGCAAATGGGTTATGATGCATTGATTGTTGATTTTATGGGTGCCGGCGATTCCGAAGGCATTCAGACGACAGTCGGGTTTAAAGAAGCAGAAGAGGTCAAATCATGTTTTGATTTTATGAAACAAAAAGGCGAATCGGCTATTTATTTGTTCGGTACTTCTATGGGTGCAGTGGCTATTTTGAAAGCTGAACACGACTTTCAGATGCATCCGAAAGGTCTCATCTTAGAATATCCTTTTGGGTCTATGTATGCGACAACTGCTGCCAGATTTAATAGAATGAACGTGCCGGCTTTCCCAATGGCAGGACTTTTAGTCTTTTGGGGTGGTGTACAAAATGGATTTTGGGCATTCGGACATAATCCGATAGAATATGCGAAATCCGTTCAGTGTCCAGTTCTTTTGATGTACGGTCGCCAAGATGAAACGGTTAGCGAAACGGAAATAAGTCAAATTTTCTGGAATCTACGAAGCACTCAAAGGACTATGAGTGTATATCCCGAAGCAGGACACGAGACTTTTTTGAATCAATATCGCCCAGAATGGACGTATGATGTGACGCTTTTCATGAACTTAACACGTTGATACTGAGGGGTGAGTATTTTACAAGTAATTGGATATCAAAATTTTATGAAATAAAAACGGCTAAAAGAATAATGCGTTTAAGCCGTTTCTATACTGAGGAGGCGATTTTTACTCAAAAAATGGGATGCCCTTAATCGCATATTTCTTCATGCCTTCCTCATTTATTTCTACGCCAATGCCTGGTTTTTCTGAAACGGTGATAAAGCTTTTATTGACCCATTCTCCTTCATATGTAACAATATCCTTGAACATTGGGTCGGTATGAAAGTACGATTGCCATTCTAAAATCAAAAAATTAGGTACAGAAGCGCAGACATGAGCGGAAGCCATTGCACCTAAAAAAGAGGCGACCATGTGGGGGGCAAACGGCACATAATAAAGATTGGCAAGATTGGCAATGCGCTGTCCTTCACCCAAACCACCTGTTTTTTGTAAGTCGGGCATGATAATATCCACGGCACCTATCTCTAAAAGTCTTCTGAAACCATGAGCGAGATAATGATTTTCACCCGCACAAATGGGCGTGCTGGTTGATTCGGTGATGAGTTTATAGGCTTCCACATTTTCAGCAGGAATCGGCTCTTCCAACCACATCAGTTTAAGGGGTTCTAAAAGTTTGGCAACGGCTTGTCCTGTGGGCGCATCGTAACGCCCGTGCATATCCACGCAGATGTCAATATTGGGTCCGACAGCTTGACGGGCTGCTGCAATTTGGTCATACATGCGTTGCAATTCCATCGGGCTTGCTGTCCAATTGTAAGCATCATATTTATTGGGATCATTGGCTTGATCTAAGTCGAATTTGAGGGCATTGAAACCCATTTTTGTTGCATTTAATGCCGCATCAGCGAAATCTTTAGGCGTCGGAAGGGTTCTTTGGTATAAAGCCGTATCGCAATAGACCCGAACTTTATCTCGAAATTTGCCACCCAACAATTGATACACTGGCAAGTTCAAGGCTTTGCCGGCCAAATCCCATAATGCCGTTTCTATTGCGGACAAAACGGCAACATACATACCCGATTGTGCCCCTTGAAAGAAACCTGACCGCCGAATGTCTTCAAAAAGCCGATGCACATTTAATGGGTTTTTACCCTTTATCCTTTGCTCAAAATTTTTGACGAGGTGATAGGTACCGGGAATGGCATCCACGCCTTCGCCGCAACCCCAAATCCCTTGATTGGTATGAACTTTGACAAAAAGACTGCCTTTTACATAGCCACATTTGATTTCTGTAATTTTTAAATCTGTGGGCGCAGACAGTTTAGGCGTTTTATCTATGGCTGTTCCATAACCTTTACCAAAAGTGGTTAAAGG
>JANMJN010000646.1:0-1628 GCA_031371355.1 Saprospiraceae bacterium | reverse complement strand
GGAAAGGGCTGATGCTCCTTATACGCCTGGGCGAGCAATTGAGTGGAAAAATTGATTTTTTTGACCACAGATTTTCACTGATTTTTTAAGTCCCTTTCAGGATGACAAGAAAAAATCAGTGAAAATCTGTCAAATCAGTGTCCTCTGTGGTCAAAAAAACCTAAATCGGCAAAGCATAAATATCAAAATGCTTCCAATTGTCCATATCGTTGGCAGTAATTTTAACCGTATCTGCCAAACGGTCAATATCCCTAAAATAATACAAATCATAGCCATGTTTGGCGATAGTATTGTATAAATCAATGCGTTCTGCTGTGTTTAATTTGGGAAAACATTCCGCAATAATAACAGGTTTGTATTTCTGAATAATAGGCGCAATGGATTTCAATATTTCCTTGTCATACCCCTCAGTATCCACCTTAATCAAGCGCAATTTTGACAATTCTCCTTCAAAATGAGTGTGCAAAAAAGTATCCAAATTCACCCCTTTTATTTTCTGTTCCAACTGAAACTTGCCATGTGCATTCGTTTTTTCTGTTGAAATACCACCATTTGAAAAAGATGCTTCTGACGAATTATAATAGTACTCGCTGTCGGTTTCACTAATGGCACAATTGAACAATTGGATATGGGTCTTATCTGTATTCAATTCAGAATTAGTCTTTAACACCTCAAAAACCATTGGATTAGGTTCAAAAGCGATGACCGTACCTGACTTTCCGACCGCCAAAGCCATCGAAACGGTATGTTCCCCGACGTTTGCACCGATGTCAATACACAAGCTGCCAACGGGTGCAAATTTTTTGAAAAAATCGACTTTTTCTTGGGTAATATCTTTATGTGAAACCAATGGATTAGACCAATTGGCGAATTCAATGGCTCCCGTTTCTTTTAAATGAAAGGTGCTGATAACACTGGGATATTTTTGGAAATAACGCCGTGCTTTTTTTCTCTTAAATGAATTAATAAAATAATCAAACATCGAGGTAATGGTGAATGGTGAATTTATAAAACGTTTATTTTCAACGGCTTCGCAAAGTAAAGTTAGGTAATTTTTTTTTTACAATTCCTAAAGGCAGCAAAGGTAGAAAAAACGCTTTTATTTCTATGTTTCCATGTTCGAGGAACCTTGAAAGTTCCTCAACCATTTAGCGCTTTTCTTTCATTTCCCTTTATAGATTTCCTTATTCCGTTTATTCTGTCGCTTTTTTTGTGGTCACATAATAGTTTTTGTCAACCGTCAACGCCCCTACTCTCTTCGCTTTACTTTTTTGCCACTCTGTTTTGGGATAAACTATCAACTCTTTTTTACTGTCCAATATTATTTTCACAGGCATATCGAAACCCGCCACGCAGTTCGTCCACCGATACTGAACCCGTCTTTTTGACAACTTGTATTCCAACACAGGAATTCGAATATCCCTCAGATATTGGTCAAAAACCTTTGATAGATCGCGTTTGGCTTGTTGACTTATATAGTCTTCAATCTGTTTTGTCGTCACCGTTTGATGGTAAAAAGTCTGGTTCAGACCCCTCAGTATAGACCGCCATTTTTCATCGTCGTTGACAATTTGACGGATATTGTGCAGCATATTGCCGCCTTTGGGATACATATCGCCCGAACCTTC
>JANMJN010000573.1:0-5084 GCA_031371355.1 Saprospiraceae bacterium | reverse complement strand
CTGTTTTGTCGTCACCGTTTGATGGTAAAAAGTCTGGTTCAGACCCCTCAGTATAGACCGCCATTTTTCATCGTCGTTGACAATTTGACGGATATTGTGCAGCATATTGCCGCCTTTGGGATACATATCGCCCGAACCTTCGTTGTTGACATCGTATTTGCCGATGATGGGTTCATCGTTTCTAATACCTTTTCGCGTACCGATAACATACGCTGCACCGGCTTCTTTGCCATGATAATATTCCGTAAACAAGTTTTCTGAATAGTTTGTAAATGACTCATGTATCCACATATCAGCCATATCTTTGTACGTAATATTGTTCGCAAACCACTCATGCCCCGACTCGTGCACGATGATAAAATCCCATTTTAAACCCCAACCCGTACCAGATAAATCTCGACCGAGATAACCATTCACGTATTTATTGCCATAAGTCACCGAACTCTGGTGCTCCATGCCCAAATACGGCACTTCCACCAATTTATAGCCGTCTTCATAGAAAGGATAGGGTCCAAACCAATGTTCAAACGCCTTCATCATCAAACCAGCTTGCTTGAATTGTACTTTGGCTTTCTCCAGATTTTCGGGCAAAACGTAATAATCCATACTCAATTTGCCTTTTTCACCTATATAATCCTCTGAAAAATGGGTATAATTGCCAATATTGACATTCACGCCATAATTGTTAATCGGGTTTTGAACAAACCAATCGAAGGTCTTTGTACCATCGGTGTTGACCGTCGTTTTGCGCAAACGCCCATTCGATACGTCTATCAAATTTTGTGGTACTGTCACCGAAATCAGCATCGAATCCGCCTCATCGTACATATGATCTTTACAGGGCCACCACACGCTTGCACCTAAGCCTTGACAAGACGTAGCGACAAAAGGTAGCCCATTTTTGTCTTTTGCCCACGAAAAACCACCGTCCCAAGGCGCGCGTTTTGCAACTTTCGGCTGACCCGCATATTCAACCACCACAGATTCTAATTGACCTTTTTGTTGTGGCTTTTCGAGTGTAATAAAATAAGCATTTTGACCCTCTTTCTTGAACGCCAAAGCTTTACCCTCTTGCAAAACCCTTTTTATACTGAGGGGGGGCTGCAAGTCAATTTGCAGCGTTTGATAGGGTTCAAGGACTTTATAAAAAACGGTTGTACTGCCTTCGAGGCTCTGTTTTTCAGGGTCAACGCGCACACGCAGTTCGTAGTAGGTCAAATCCCACCAAGCCCTTTCGCGGGTGATGCTACCGCGCAAGGTATCATCGTGTGTAAAGTTGTTTTGTGAAAAAAGAAAGGTTGGGAAAAGGAAAAGGGTAATGAGGGTTTTGGTACTTTTGCGCATTGGTTTTTCTGTTAAAAAGTGAAAAAATCATTCATTATACAGCAAAAGTAACTTTTTGTCATTCAATGTAGTGCAAAAAAAAACGGTCGAACGAGGCATTTGCTTCCCAGGAAGCCCTTTTCACCATCGTTCACCGCATTTTTAGCTAAAAATAAAACCTACTCTTAGTTTGTATTTCCTTTTTATGCCACAAAAGTAGGGGCACTGTATGATCCCAATATTAAAAAGGCGTTAAGGAATTGTAAATTTCGGAAAATAGGGGTTTAATTAAACGCCGCTTGCCCAGAGCTTTTATACTTTTGTGTTATTATCAACAGATTAGATGTATAAAACACGCTACACGATGAGAATATCTCTTTTTTGCCTCTTTTTTCTCCTTTTTTCAGCTTGCCACACCCCTTCCATACCATTCGATTGGCAAGGACATCGGGGCGCACGTGGTTTATTGCCCGAAAATACCATTCCAGCTTTTATTAAAGCATTGGAATTGGGGGTCACAACGCTCGAACTTGATTTAGCCGTCTCAAAAGACAGCCAACTCATCATCTCTCACGAGCCGTGGATCAATTCAGATATTTGCCAAAATGCAGACAATACCCCTATAACAAAAGAAGAAGCGGAAAAAAAATTGATTTGGCATATGTCCGCCGATGAAGTTCGCAAATACGACTGCGGCAGCCGCGGCAATCCCCGTTTTTTGACTCAACAACGGATGCGCGTTTTTAAACCCACATTAACAGAAATGGTCGAAGAAGTCAAGGCTTATTGTACCAAAAATAAGCGTCCCCTACCCTATTTCAACATCGAAATTAAATCACAATCTGAATGGGATGAATCGCGCACCCCCTCAGTAAAAACCTTTGCCGCATTGACTTTAGCGAGCATCAAACGCCTGAATATCTACGAAAAAACGGGGATTCAGTCCTTCGATCCGCGCGCCCTTGAAGCGATTCATCAAATAGACAAAAAAATAACGACGACTCTTTTGATTGAAAATGAAGGCTCTATTGAGTCAAACTTGTCAAAAATCAGCTTCAAACCAAGCATTTACAGCCCTAATTATCTATTAGTGGACAAAAAAGTGGTGGATTATTGTCATGCGCATAACATCCGCATCATTCCATGGACGGTAAACGACAGGGCGGATATGAAAGCCCTCATAAAATTGGGTGTGGACGGTCTGATTACGGATTATCCTGACCGCATTGTGAGGTGAACACTTTATGTTGTGCCTTACCTATCTACTGCCTCTTCGCTCAAGTGTCGAAAACCTCAATTGGTGAAGGTCATTATTTAGAACTCATTCGCCGCTAAAATATACTAATCAAGTTTATCTTCTTCGGGCAATTCTTCAGGCTTATGTTTCCGTTCTAAATGCAAAAAATTTCCAGAAGAAACAACCCTTTCGCCTAATTGTTGCTCAACGCGTGCGCGAGACTCTCCTGCTATCATCCCACCCTTCGCTGCCGCTTCATAGTTTTGATTGAAACCTTGGGCTTCATCTTTAACGGCTATTAATCGGGTCACTTCCTCGCCAAATGCTGTCAAAACAAGTTCAATATTACTCATATGGTCGCGGAGGTTCTGATTCTCCAAACCTTTAAGTTTGGCATGTTCACTTGGGGTCAATCCGAATGTTTGCATCGCAATTTCTGCAGTCAAAATAGCATATTCTTGACCTTCCTTGATCCCTCTTGCTTTCCATTCGTCGGTTAGCTCTTTTCGTATGCCGATTGTTTTTAAGCGGTTGCTGATCCACACATCATCGTGCCCTTTGGCGCGGTAGAGTTCCGTCAATCTATCAATGCTGATTTCAGGGTTTTCTGTTTCCTGCAAGCGTTCATAACCCACTTGCGCCAACCACAATTTGAGTGGCTCTGCTTTGGGCGATGGTATAGACATAACAATTCTTAATACCCCCTCAGTATTGGCGCAATCAGTACTATATTTTTTCTTGTCCTTAGATTCTAATTTCAGTCTTTGACAAATTGTCAATAACTGCGTTTCGCGTTCTTTGAGTTTTCCCCAATACACGTTTGGGTTTTTGCTATCGGTTAAAAATAAAATGACATCTACAACAGAAAAGAACCATTGTTCATCATGCCATATCTTACGTATCTCCTTTCCCTCAAATGGGATTATAGCCTTTTCTTTTTCCATTTTTTATATATTACTGTTAGGCGCAACTGATTTATTCAGAAACCAATACCCAATTAGTCCACTAATTTCTTGAAAATCGTCGCAACTAATCCATAAAAAGCGGGTTTTTCTAAATTCTCTTCAAAACTCAAATCTTTATTGTGAAATTCTTTAAACATCCCTCGCTTAATCTCTTCAAGAATACGTCCCCGCAAATCCGAGTCGTTCTGAAGCCTCGTTAGAATTGTTTGGCGTTCTAATTCGTAGGCTTGTCTTTTCTGCTCTTCCCGATTTTTTTTAACTGCTTCTGCCGCTAAGTCGGCAATTGAATCCGTTTTTTTAACCGCTTTTGGTGCCAATTTCTCAGGTGCTTCAGGCGCAAGTGTATAACCAGATCGCACGGCTTCCACAAAAAAACCGGCGACCTTTCCTTTTATTTTACCACCAGAAATAGCTTGTTTGGTTACTTCGACGGCTTGCCGAAGGCGTTCAGGAGGAAATTCTGCAACCAGTTTTTTCAAGACGGGCGCATTCACTTGCCATTCATTGACGGCAATCAGAGCAATTTCTTCATAAAAATCAGGCAAAACAGCTTCCGCAGGTAGAAAATACTGAGGGGTTTTATCGCCTTGTTTTTCCAAATTTTGTACCGCTTTCAGCGACATCTGATTTTTAGAATGTATATGAAAATTGAGCCGATGCACTGCCCTACCCCGCTTTATCTCCTCATATGTAAATGTAATATCTGCGTGCTCGTCAAGGTCGCGTTGCGCCTTGTCCAAAATGCGTTGCTTGATACTCCCATAAAGATTATATTGTCCTGTTAGATTAAATATTTCGCGCAAGTCATCGAGCCCAATTGTCCGAAAACCCGTATCTTCATATTGTTTGAGCAGTTCGTACATCCTAAAAGATTTGACACTCAGCTTGGTCAAAACATTGAGATTGAGCCGCGTAAAGTTGTTTTTATAGTCCACAATCAAGTTTCGCACGTCTTCATCAAAGCCAATACGGATATAATTGGTTTTGTCAGTCACTTCCACGAACTGTCCCGTAGCTGTTTTGATAACTGGAACAGCGTATTTTTTGATGAGTGTTGTCGCTTGTCTTTCCCACTTTTCGGCTTCAATATGTTTGTAGATATAAACTTTTCGTCCTAAAAGTTTATCCGCTGCTTCACGCAAAGCAAGATAGGTTCGTTCACTATCAGACAATTCAAAATCTGCAATAATGTCTTTAATTGGAATAACATAGTCCAAACTGCGGTCGTTTTCACCAATAAGCATCAGCATTTTGGTAAAAATACGCAACTCCCATATATCAAAGTCGTGGCGAGCTTCAATCAAACGATTAGATTTCGTGACTAATCGCACAGGGTTTTCATTCTTTTTTCGGCTCATAAAATGAAATTTGGCAAATCAATATCTTTTTCCCAAAAGTATAACAAAACATGTTTTAGTTGTTATAATTCGAAGAATTATTTTCTTGTTTTTTTTTACTCCCGTGTAAAGTGTTATAGTTCGTCAAAACACTTTCCGTGTAAAGTGTTATAGTTCGTCAAAACATTTCCGTGTAAAGTGTTATAGTTCTCCGTGTAAAGT
>JANMJN010000560.1:0-4496 GCA_031371355.1 Saprospiraceae bacterium | reverse complement strand
GTCTTTATAACGTTGACGGACAGCTTGACGGGCTTCCTCGGGAGAGTTGATAACGCCGTCATTAAAGTTTTCAGGAAAAGACACATCGGGGCGCCAGCCATTTGAGGGGTCCCCATGACCGCCTGTTGTCGCTATAGTTTTACCCGCTGTAAAAATGCGTGGACCAGAGACTAAACCTTTATTTATCGCATTGCGTAAAGAGATATTGACACCTGAGCCGCCCATATCTCGTACCGTTGTGAAGCCCGCCATCAGTGTCGTTAAAGCGTTTTTTTGTGCTTCATAAGCGACATCGGCTGAACTCATGCTCATGCGTTTTTGGATTTGGTCGCGGCTTGTTTCCCCTTCTATGTGAACGTGCATATCAATCAAGCCAGGCATAACGGTTTTGGCTTTTAAATCCACTACTTCGTCGCTTGACTGAGGGGTGGTGAAGCCGTTTTGAACAGCCGTTATTTTGTTTTTTTCGACGATAATCGTCATTTGTTTTTTAGGTTGTGCCGAAATGCCGTCAATCAATGAGCCGCAATGAATTAATGTGCGTTGTGCGAAAACAGTAGCAGTTAATACAAAAAATGCTAAGAAGAGTATTGTTTTTTTCATGTTAAAATAGAAGTGATTGGATTCAGATGAAGAATGTTAAATTTTGAGTGAAATTAAAAAACTTCCAACAGTATCAAGCACTATTGGATGTTTTAAGGCGATTTTGTTTTTTTTCATTTCAAAAATTACTTTTCAAAAAAGCCTCACCCTTCGCCGCATCGTGACGATATAAATAAGGTGCTTTGTGCGAACCGCCGGAAAACTTTTTTTCAACCCGTTCTAAGATTTCAAGGCTTAACATTTTGCGTTGAAAATTGGTGCGGATGAGCTTTTTTCCTAAAATGGTTTCATAAAGGCTTTGCAATTCGCTCATAGTAAATGTTTCAGGCAATAAATTAAAGCCTATTAATTTTGTATCAAGGTTAGAGCGCAATGTATCCAAAGCCTTTTGAAAAATCTGTGGGTGGTCAAAAGCTAAATGGGGTATGTCTTCAATATCGTACCAACCACAGATTTCAGATAAGTCATCAGGCTCAGGAGTGACTTTTGAAAAATCAACTAAGGCATAAAAACCAACAGAGATAAAACGTTGATATAGCCAATGATTAGCTTCTGATTTAATGCCGTTGACGGTCATAACTTGCTCATGAACATCTCGGAATTGCCGATTTTTATCGCCAAAAACGTAAAATTGCTCAAGATAAATATCTTTAATACCCGTCCTGTCCTTGAGTATTCGATTGGCGGCTTCCTCTATACTTTCATTATGAAAAACAAAGCCGCCTGGTAATGCCCACGCATCAACACCTTTGAATTTCAATAACAAAACTTTCAATTGATTATCATAGAAACCGAAAATCACACAATCAATTGAGACTTGCTCAATGATCTTTTTTTTGGGTTTCAGTTCATCCGTAAAATACCGTTCTTTCATGGTTTGATAGACTATTTAAGGTTGTTATGGTTCCAAAGTTTCTTGAAAACACCCCCCTCAGTATAGAGAGGCTTTTTTGAAATTTGATTTTGAATTTGGTGACTTTTGTAAAATTTTAATGCAATGATAAACAAAATTAGAAAATTATTTTGTCAGTTTAAAAAAAAATCGGACTATTGTATCAAATTGGTACAATAATCAATTGATCAAACGAAAGTATGAAATATACAACTAAACAACTAACCTTATTCGTCGCCGTTATTTTGCTTTTTTGTCAATGTAAAGATTCAAAGACTTCTTTGAATAGTGATGTTATCAAAAACTCAACTTTAGTCAAAACACAAGGCAGTATTTCCTATCGCGATTTGAATAAAAATGGCAAAATGGACACCTATGAAGATGTTTCACAGCCTATCGAAAAGCGGATTGACGACCTGATCGCTCAAATGAATGTGGAAGAAAAGGCGGGTATGATGTTCATCAATGGTACAGTCATAAATAAAGACGGAACGCTTGAAAAACGTGCAGATGCCACAGGACCTGCTGCGCGGATGCCTTCAGCTATCGAAAACATCGAGCAGCGCAAGATGAATCATTTCAATTATTGGGCGGCTCCAGATGTACAAGCTATGGCAACGGGTTATAATGCGATGCAGAAATTAGCAGAAAACGCTCGCTTGGGGATTCCCATAACGATAGCTTCTGACCCGCGACATTATTTCAGCAATAATATATTCACGATGGCTGCTAACAGCTTTTCGCAATGGCCAGAACAATTAGGTTTTGCGGCGATTGATGATACTTCGTTGATGCGGCAATTTGGTGATATAGCGCGGCAAGAATATGTGGCTGTGGGCATTCGTGAAGCCTTGCACCCTATGGCAGATTTGGCAACCGAACCCCGCTGGCCTCGTGTCAGTGGTACTTTTGGTGAAGATGCACAGTTATCGGCACGTATGATAACAGCATATATACTCGGATTTCAAGGCGAAAAATTCGGCACACAAAGCGTTGCCTGTATGACCAAACACTTCTCTGGCGGTGGTCCGCAAAAAGAAGGTCTTGATCCACATTTTGAATTTCAAAAAGGGCAAATATATCCGGGTAAAATGTTCGATTATCATTTGATTCCTTTTGAAGCCGCCTTCAAAGCACATACAGCCGCTATTATGCCATATTATGGTGTACCCACCGACCAAACACCTGAAAATGTTGGCTTTTCTTACAACAAAGCCATTATTACCGATTTATTGCGCAATAAATATAAATACGATGGTGTCGTTTGCACCGATTGGGGTTTAGTTACAGATGTGCACATGGGACCTGTGATTTGGCCTGCTCGGGCTTGGGGTGTTGAAAAATTAAGTCCTGAAGAACGTGTTTTGAAAATCATCAATGCGGGTTGTGACCAGTTTGGTGGTGAAAACTGTCCTGAACACGTCATTAAATTGGTGAAAGATGGTAAATTGACAGAGGCACGTTTGGACGAATCGGTGCGTCGTTTGTTGCGTCAAAAATTTACTTTAGGCTTGTTCGACAATCCTTTTGTTAATGTTGAAAAAGCAACCCAAACGGTTGGTAAAGACGAGTGGAAGAAATTAGGCGAAACCACACAACGCCGTGCTTATACTTTATTGAAAAATGATGCAAAACTGCCTTTGGAAGCGGGCAAATTGAAGATTTATGTCAAAAATATAGACCCTTCCGTAGCTGCGAAGTACGGAACTGTGGTTGAGAAGCCCGAACAAGCCGATTTTGCGATCATACGGTTGAATACGCCTTGGTATCCTGTTAAAACGGACAACCCGATGGCACGGGGTTTTCATCATGGCGACCTTGATTTTAAAGGTTTGCAAAAAGACAGCATTTTGCAATTGTTAAATACTGTACCGACGATTGTGGACATATATATAGATCGTCCTGCGGTGATTCCAGAAATTTCACAAAAAGCGAAAGCGCTTTTGGCGAATTTTGGCGCAAGTGATGCGGCATTATTAGATGTCATTTTTGGCAAAGCCAAGCCAGAAGGCAAAATGCCTTTTGAATTGCCTTCGTCTATGGAAGCGGTGCGGAATCAAAAAGAAGATATACCGCATGACTCGAAAGACCCTTTGTATCCTTTTGGAGCGGGGTTGAAATATCAATAATGACCGTCTCAGTATTTAAGGGCTATGACACAAACATTTAAAACAAAACGAAATACCTATTTTGAGGTCGAACATGACATGCCAGCCAAACCTTTTGAAAGTATCGCTTCGAGTATTGGGTATTTGAAAAAAAGTTTGTAAAAAAGGCAACGATACTGAGGGGGGTATTTTTTTCAAAAAACTGAAATTAATTGTACATTTTACAATTAAAAGGATTCATTATCAAATAGTTATCTTCTTTTGCAAAATATAAAAGGGAAACTTTATTGAAATGCAAAAAAAAAAAATTCCGCAAACGATAGCGGACAGAATAAAAAATTGATTCATAGAATGGTAATAATATAAAAAACCTTTTTACCTTAGTGCCATAAACACACTTTGTACAAATTTGGACTTTCAACAACTTGAATGTTTTTATCATATTTTTTTAACTAAACTCTTTAGAATTATGAATCAAAGGCTTTACGCTCTTCCCAAGAAGCTTGGGGTAGTTTGGCTATTCCTGCTGTGTGCAGGTCTTAATTCGCTCACTGCACAACGCACCATTTCGGGCAAAGTCAGTGATGCCGCAGGACCCATTCCAGGAGCAAGTGTCGTCGTGAAAGGAACAACGACTGGTACTGCAACTGATGGCGATGGCAACTTTTCGTTTGCTGTAAAAGGCGACAATCTTACCCTTTCTATCTCTGCAGTTGGTTATTCAACACAAGAGGTGGCTTTAGGCACTCAAACCTCAATTAACATCTCTTTAACAGAAGACATATCTACATTGTCAGAAGTGGTTGTAACGGGTTATTCTGTTGACAAAAGACGGCAATCAACAGGTGCCGTTGCCATTGTTAAAACAAGAGACCTGACGACTGTACCTTCTG
>JANMJN010000546.1:0-2967 GCA_031371355.1 Saprospiraceae bacterium | reverse complement strand
TTAAATAGGTGCCGGTGGTGTTCACATCAATGCGCAGCATTTTCCCCATCAGCGAATTTAAATTTTGTGTAAATTTATCGTTGGGAGGATAAATTTATCGTTGAGAAGATAAATTTATCGTTGGGAAGATAAATTTATCGTTGGGAAGATAAATGGCTTTGAAAACATCTAATTTCTTACAACCTTTGCCGCGCATCCGTAAAATTCTAAAATCAGTGAATCATGCAAAAGACCCGCTTAAGTGTTAACATCAATAAAATTGCCGTATTGCGCAATTCGCGTGGCGGAAACTTACCCGATTTGCTGCAAATGGCAATGGATTGCGAGGCTTTTGGCGCTGAGGGTATCACTGTTCACCCACGTCCCGACGAACGGCATATTCGCTTTGCGGATGTGTATGATTTGAAGAAAGTAGTAACAACAGAATTTAATATTGAAGGCAATCCAGATGAAAACTGGATGCATTTGGTGTTGGATAATCAACCGGCGCAAGCCACGCTCGTACCTGACGACCCTACTCAGCTGACTTCAGACCACGGTTGGGATACATGGAAACAAGCCGATTTTTTGAAAAAAACGCTCGAAATACTGAGGGGGGCAGACATACGCACGTCGCTGTTTGTGGATGCTGATGTGCGTATGGTAGAAGGAGCGGCAGAAGTGGGTGCAGACCGCATTGAGTTTTATACGGGCATGTATGCTAAGGATTTTTCAAAAAACAAAGAACACGCCGTAGAAGCACACGTAAAAGCGGCAAAAAGAGCCGTTGAATTGGGTTTAGGCATCAATGCAGGGCACGATTTGAATCTGGAAAATCTAAAATATTACAAGCAACAAGTCGTTGGTTTAGAAGAGGTTTCGATTGGACATGCCTTGATTTCTGATGCGTTGTATTATGGTTTACACAATACAATACAGATGTATTTGAGGCAGTTGAAATAGAATATTTTATCAAAACATAATACTGCCAAATACTTGTATCAGTATTTAAAAAAAAATATTTATAAAAAAAATCTAATTAATTCTTGATTTATAAAAAAAATCTATTAATTTTGTTTCTGTAAAAAAATAACAATACAAGTGTATTGGCTGAATGAAAATGAATTACATTTTGAGACATCGAACCGAATACTAAACAACACAATATGAACCATTGGAAATGATTTTTACACTGTAAAACCATTGAAGACTTTATCCTTACACCGTAATCTATTGACTCTAACGTTCCTGTATTTTTCTAACTTTTTCTTTTTCAAGTTTATTTACTTGTCCTGTTGATGTTTTTACATCAAGAGAAAACTCATTGTGTATTCTTTATCAGAGTATGCCTAATATTGCTATTATCCAAATGAACTAATGAATCAAAATGATTGATATCGCCTTAAACAAGCTTCGAAATGAATTGCAGTCGTATCTCACAACAGCACGACCTGTTACGCTTGACAATGTGGCTCTGATGGAATCGGCAGATAAAGTGACGGCTTTGGGTGATCACGTTATTATTACGCTCGTTAATATTGAAGAAGAGAGTAGTTTGAAAAATGGTTTACACTATCGTCGCACACCTATAGGCGGCATTGAATACGAGAATCCACCGGTTTATTTGAATCTATACTTGCTATTTACGGCTAATTTTCCGCGTAATTATGATGTTTCCATTATGCTTTTGGCACGCATTATTCAATTTCTACAAGGTCAAAATAGTTTTATTATTACGAGTGATGAGGGAGAGTCACAACTGACACTTGACCTTTATACCATGACTTTTGAGCAAATCAATCATTTATGGGGTTCATTGGGTGGTAAACAAATACCTTTTGTGATGTATAAAGCACGACTCGTTCAGATTACAGATAGAAAATTACAAGGCACGGGTAGCCCGATTATAGAAATAGAAGGCAGCGTTTTTTCAGATCTTCAATAACAAACATTATGGCTTTTAAAACAACATACAGACGTTTGGTAGAAGTGCGTTTTTTGCATAGTTTTTATCTTGAAAATGATGCAACTAAACCATTTTATACTTTGTCAGAAGAAGACAAATCACTGCGTCTGATAAGAAATAGTTATGATATACGTAATGATGTAGATATCGTGCCGACAGAGGGAACTACACAGTTTTTGTCAGAGTATAAACTTGTCTTTTTACCCACTTCTCTGGGTTTTGTGATTGCCTTGCAAGTAGATATGAGTGAAGGAATTGCTAAGCCACAAACAGAATTACCAACGGATTGGCGTATCGCCTTTCAAATCATTGGAAAAAATGCACATTGGTTGACTTTTACAAACGTAAAATTTAAAACAGCACAATCTCCTTTACGCATGTATTGGACAAATGATAATGACATTCAAAACAAGGTGTTGCCTTCAATTTCCGCTCCTTTAACTGTCTTTGACGGGTCAAAACAGTACGAAATGGGAGAATGGACTTTGCAAAACAATAGCCCAAAACGTGCTCAAGAAAACAATGGTCTTTGGCAAACAGGTGAGCCTTTTCATCAATATGCAACTGAATCAGATCGTCGGGCATTGCCGCGCCCATGTCGCTTTTCGTTGCCGATGTTATTGGCTACCCAAGCGGATGTTGTCTTAACAAAAATTAACGATACAGCTGTTCCTCCTTTTATAGCAAAATGGATTTTTGACAGTGGCTCAGATACCCCCCTCAGTAAAATCGCTGTAGATTTTACTTTTAATCCAGTGGATAAGCAATTGATTTCAAGTGGCTTATATCAACTTGAGATTGTTTGTCGTGATAAAAACGGTGTGACAACGAAGACAACATATCCAAATATTGTTCTGCTGGATGGTATAAAATCAACAGACTTTGGTGTTGTGGAATTGGTACAAAAACAGGGTTTGCCGAATGGTCAAAACCTTTTGAAAGCAGATGGGAGCTTGATTGAGGGCGGTAGGACTTTTGAGGTGCGTTTGCAAAACAGAATAACCTACTGGCAATATAAAGAG
>JANMJN010000529.1:0-3220 GCA_031371355.1 Saprospiraceae bacterium | reverse complement strand
ATAACCTTTATGGCAGAAAAAATGCGTTTTCTTACTTTTTTAACCCTAATTTAGCATTTTATAAACCATTTAAAGTGAGTGTGTTTCCAGTGCCTTTGTTTTCACTAACATATAATTTTAAGTTTGAATAAAGCAGTAACTAAAATCATAAAAATGAAAAAAGTACAATTTTTTATAGCTTTATGGGTAGTTACTGCTTTGAGTAGCTGCCAATATCCCGTTGATAATTCTACATTGCCCGATTCAAAACAGTTTTTGATTATTGACGCAGAGTTGACTCCGTCTTATGGTAAAGTAAATGTGACCTATACGCTCCAAGATGTGACTTCGAAAGGCGGTTATGCTTTCCCAAAAGCACCTAAAGCGGTGGCTTATGTGATAGATAGCCGTGGCGCGCGGTTCGATTTTACTAAGACAGATGGTACGTCAAACACGGCTTTTAATGGCGTGATTGGTGTAACTTATAAACTATATGTTGAAGTAGATGGCAAAAAGTACGAATCTAAACCTGAAAAGATGGCTGATTGTCCCGACATTGATTCGCTTACAACGCCCTATCGCCGAGAGGTTTTTAGGTCACCGACAGACCTATTTTATGACGGATTTGATGTATATGCCAATAGTAAAGATGCATTGAATGTTGAAAATTATTATCAATGGGATTGGATACATTATGAACTTGCGAATTATTGTGATAAAAGAGAAACAAAATTTGATGGTAAAGAAGTTTTGATTCCGTGCTTCCCTAATAGTTGTTGGAATATCGTTTACAACACGCAAACGATTGTAGCGTCTGACAAACTGCGCGATGGACAGCCTTTAGCAAATCGTATCGTCCGCATTCCCTTTGCAAAACCGCCCAATAACTACTATTTGAAAGTCATTCAACGCGCGATAACCCCCTCAGTATTTTCATATTTACAGTCTGTTCAAACACAGACACAAAGCACGGGAACACTGTTTGATGTGCCTGCACAAACCCGGTTCAATCCAAACGTTGTTAATGTATCAGACCCGAAAGAGCAAATTTTGGGCGTTTTTAGTGTGTTTTCATATAAATATAAAATCATTTATATTGATATGAGACAAAGTATTCCAGATGCACAACCAAAGATCACCCCCGAATACACACCTTATACAGGCGATATTTTTCTGAATGCGCCTTGTGTGGAAGGCTTGCTTCGAACGAAAATTAAGCCTGAAGGTTGGGTGGATTGATAAACTTCAAATTCCAACATTCATTTATCAACATTAGATATTTTTACCCCTCAGTATACAGGCTCAAAAAAGGTAATTAAACGAATAAAATAAATCATTTTTTCATCAAAATTAAACTAAATAACAATGAATAGACGTGATTTCGCTAAAAATACAGCCATTGCCAGCCTCGGAGCAATTGCTTTTAGCCCAAAATCTTACGCCCGAATCATCGGTGCTAATGACCGTGTACGGGTCGCTACGGTCGGTTTTTCAGACCGACACAGAGCTTCACACATTCCTCCTTTCAAGGCATTGATGAAGGAAATGAACTTCGAAATGGTTGCTGTTTCCGACATCTGGAATCGCCGCCGTGAAGAAGGTAAAGCCTTCATTGACAAGCAATTAGGTACAGATGTTAAAGTTTTTCGCAACAACGAAGAGCTGTATGCTTCTAAAATGGCGGATGCTGTTTTCATCAGTACTGCCGATTTTCAACATGCTTATCACACCATTGAAGCCGTCAAGGCAGGTTGCGATACTTATACTGAAAAACCTTTGGCTGAAACCATGGCAGATAACCGCGCTGTTTTGAAAGCCGTGAAAGAGTCAAAGCAAATCGTTCAAATTGGTTCACAGCGTCGTAGTGGAGAAAACTATTTCGCAGCTGAGGATTTTATCAAATCGGGCAAATTTGGACCGATTGTCATGGTCGAATTGATGTGGAACGTCAATCAACCCGGTCGTTGGCGCAGACCTGAACTCACAAAAACGCTCAAAGAATCGGATGTGGATTGGAAACGTTTCCTCATCAATCGCCCTGCCGACACTTTTGACCCGCGCAAATATTTGGAATATCGCTTGTTCTGGCCCTATTCATCAGGTATCCCAGGTCAATGGATGAGCCACCAAATTGATACCGTTCACTGGTTCAGTGGTTTGGCACATCCACGCAGCGTTGTAGCCAACGGCGGTATTTATCAATGGAAAGATGGTCGCGTCAATGCCGATACCTTGACCGTTGTGTTTGATTACGGTCCTGCCGATATGTCTTCGGGTTTCCAAGTACAATTTACATCTCGTTTTTCAAATTCAGCAGGTGAAACTAAGGAGTTATATTACTCAAACGGCGGTATGATTAACTTGGATACCAACGAAATCTCTGATACAGGTGGTTTGCGCGAGCGCGAAGCAGCAGCTATGGGTTTGAAAGCCAATTTGTTGAAGCCTATGAAATTGAAAGGTATGAAAGTTGAGACAGATGCGAATACAGGAGGTGACAGCTTGACATTCAACCATATCAAAAACTGGATGGAATGTGTCCGCAGTCGTAAAACGCCACACGGACCAATCGAAGCGGGCTATCAGCACTCAATCGCTACCATTATGTCGAATGCAGCATACCGCACTGGCTTAAAAGTGACTTTTGATGAAAAAACGCAAGAAGTCATGGCAGGCGGAAAAGTGTTCCAATACTAAATTTGGGTAAAAATCTTAGTTAGACCACAGATAGAACTGATTCGGCTGATATTCACTGATATTTCTTGTTTCTTAAGGTTAAAGAAATCCGTGAAAATCAGTCGAATCAGTTCCATCTGTGGTCTAAAAAAATCTTATCAAAAATGAAAAAACTACTTCTAATCGCTCTTATACTGAGGGGTCTCTTTTGCGATGCCCAAACCGTCAAACTCATTCGTAACGATGTAGAACGCAAAGTTGATGTCATGGTGGGTGGACAATTTTTCACGTCTTTTATCTATCCTGATGAGAAAATTTTGAAAAAACAAGTCCTTTTTCCGATAAAAACGGCGAAAGGTACAACGATTACGCGAGGGTATCCACTTGCGCCACGTCCGAATGAGCGCACAGACCACCCGCATCACGTCGGTTTGTGGTTGAACTATGAATACGTCAATGGTATGGATTATTGGAATAACTCTACGGCGATTTCTGCGGAAAAACGCTTGGACAAATACGGCACCATACGCCACACTGGTATCTCAAAAGTGAAAAATGGTAAAGT
>JANMJN010000455.1:0-6009 GCA_031371355.1 Saprospiraceae bacterium | reverse complement strand
TTTTTGAAAAAATAACGGTTCAAATTTCGCTATCCAATACCTCTTTAAGTTGCTTTTTGTCAAGGTATCAACACCGATTTCAAGCAATTATCCTCTTTTTTATCAAAAATGCGATACGCGGCAGCCCCATCTGCTAATCGAAACCGATGGGATATGATGGACGCAATATCGTATTGCTGTACAATCTCCTCGCGGATCAATTTTTCGGCATAAAAACGAGCAGGACAACGTCCCACTTTATAAGTCAAATTTTTATTATAAGCATCTACAGGGGAAAAAGAGAAATGTGCCGTTGTGTGCACGCCCACCGTTGAGATTGTTCCGCCCGGACGCACTAAATCCATAGCTAAACGACTGGCTGAAGGATTGCCTACAACTTCTAAAACCGCATCAGCACCCCGTCCGTTGGTAACACTTTTTATCTTTTCAACCACATCTATACTGAGGGGGTTCAAAGGCATTGCGCCAAAGGATTTGGCTTTTTCCAGTCTTTCGGGAATCGTATCAACAGCATATAGTTGTGTTGCGCCTAAGTTTTTAGCACCAATAATAGCCATTAAGCCTACGGGACCGCAACCAATAACAACATAAGTTCCTTTGGGTTGAATGCCTGCCATATCGGCACAATAATAACCCGTTGAAAAAATATCGCCTAACAGCAGCCCTTGCTCTGTACTCAAATCCATACTGAGGGGTAGGAGTGTGGTGTCTGCCAGAGGCACGCGCACATATTCAGCTTGTCCGCCATGTAAACCTGTACCTTTTTCGACCCAACCATAGAAACTGCCTTTTTCGCAACGACAAGTCAAGCCTATTTGGCAATAAAAACACACGCCACAAGACGTTGTAAAAGGACTAAAAACCCGATTGCCACGCTTGAAACGCTTCACATCTCGCCCGATGTCGACCACTTCGCCGACAAATTCATGACCCATGACGGTACCATTGTCCAAGCCCGTTTCACGGCAATGATAGACGTGCAAATCTGAACCGCATAAACCTGCCATTTCTACTTTCACAATCGCATCTGTCGCCGCCAATACTGAGGGGTCGGCAATTTGCTCATAAACGATGTTTTCTTTTCCTTGAAATGTGAGTGCCTTCATTGTTTCGTTTGTTAGTTATTGGTTATTGGTTATTAGTTATTGGTAAATTGGTGGATTTCAATAATCAGTAACCAATTTACCAATAACCAAACTCAATACCGAATCCCCCAAAACGGGAACGATTCTTCCTTTCGCTTTTCCAAAATAAACTTTTTCTGCAAGTCGTGGTATTCGGCGTATTTTATCTTTTTACTTTTTATTTTTTTGGGTACATCTAACTCCGTTGTCAGCTTTTTCAAATCAATTTTATCGGCAGACATAATCATCGCACCGTCGTTGATGTCTATTTCGAGAATCATGCCTGGCAAGCCTGAAAAACGGTCAGGACCTGCGCTCAAAGGAATGTCTTGAGCGAACCAGGCAACTATTTTCTGATTTCTAAGGGTGTCTTCTGTGAAAGCTTTCATACAGATATGCCCAGCGACTTCCTTCAAATCGTTTTGGATTTTCCAATCAATAGGTTGTATTTCGTCTTCAATCAAGTAGTTTTTGCCTAAAAACTCAATGGCATCAGTCATGGTATTGTTGGCAAAATCACGTTTCATAAAAAAGAGTTCTGTCCGTCCTGCCCATTTGTTGTCAACATTTGGGTCAGCTTTTTCTTCTGAATTTTCAAACTTGCTTGTTGTTGCCGTAAAATAGAGATTGTTATAGAGTTTCCACTCTGAATCATTACCCCACATATACGCTGTTCTTTCCTTTTGTTGTTTGCTAATATAGGGCACGGCTGTCAATTTTTTAGACCAATTATGTGTCACGAGGTACCGCGCCATGCCTTCAAAAGACTGTTGTGCCCACGTTGCATTAGGGAAAAGCATGATTAGAATGAAGGATATTTTTTTCATAAATGATATTTTTTAAGTGTTTTTGATTGAACTTAACACATAATTACAAAGAAAACATAGTTTTTACTAATTATTTTTCAATTCTTTCTATGTGCTAAGTATTAAAATAAAAGAACGTATTTGTTAGGATACTGAGGGGTATGAATCTTAAAAATGCATCCCGCTTTTATTCATATTCGTTTCATGACCTCGCAAATTATAGGTCAAACTGAGCATAAAGTAGCGCGCTAAGGTCTGTGCAGTGTTTGTTATCACATAATTTTGCGTACCCGATTGTGTAATATTAATTTGTTTATTCAGCAAATCGAAAGCAGCGAGTCGCATCTCTAACTTATTGTCTTTCATCATGAGGCGACGCACAGACAAGTTCCAAATAGGCACTTTTTGGTCGAAACCAAACCTTTCGTTTTGATAGGCGGCATAATTTAAATTCGATTCGAGATAAAATTTCGTAGCAAAATTCCATTTAATGGATGCATCAATGGATTGGTTCCGAATTTTCTGATTTTGCTCTTTTTGAATCGAATACTCTATGTTATTGTAACGAATATTGCCCCTAACGCCCAAAATGAGCTTTTGGTTAGGTGTTAAATTGATACCAACGCCAAAATTACCACCATTGTTTTGTGTCTCATTTTTAACATCATTGACAAAAGATGGTGATTTGTTGAAGTTAAAACCACCATTTGCCGTGATCGTCAGTTTGGTTTTTATAATCGGATAATTCATCCACAGCCAAGTATTGACAGTTTGTCCGCCCGACAAGTTTATCGGTTTTGTCGTCGTCCGAATGCCTAATTTATCGATAGTTTCAATGGTTTGACTGTAAACAATTTGCTCATCATATTTTGAATACTCTACATTCAAATTCATATTCGCAAAATTGGAAGGATTCCAATAATTAAAGCCAACAGACGCATTGTGATTGCGTTCTGGGCGCAAATCGGGATTCCCCTCAGTACGAAATGCTGGATTATTGACATTTGGTATGGGTTGCAAATCGCGGATTTGTGGCTCGCGCACATTGTACCCATAGTTGAAATTAAGGTATTTATGGTTGGGTAACTCTAAATTAGCGTTTATATTAGGTGTCAAATTCAAAAAATCTCTATTTATCGGAGTCGTCAGCAAAGGTGTGTTTTTGTCAATCGAATATTTGCCATTTAAACTCAATTGCTGAGCCGCCAAACCTGCTGTAATATTAATACCTTCGTAAGCATATCGAAGGCTCGACCCAAGCCGATTGTATTGAATCGAATTGTCATAATAAACGCTCAAATTGTCCACGCGTTCATTGTTTCGTTCGGGGTCTTTGACTTGCCGATTCACTTGATTGTCGGAATTACTAAAATTGTAAAAACTTTCCCAAAACCATTTTTTTGACAAAGGTTCGGTGAATAAAACGCTGGATTTCAACTGTTCTGTGGTGTTTGTATTCGTATTGAGTTGCCGAACCTGTTCCGTAAAAGTGGTCGCTTGAAAGAATTTATTGAGAGAAAACAAGTTTTCCGCACCATCTGAATTACTGTTGTTATAACCACCACTGACTGCCAATGAACGCCCTTTCTTTTTGAACTTATGGCGGAAAATAGCCGCACTTGTGAAGCGCACTGCATTGAGGTCATTGCCGTTATTGAGGTATAGAGAATTGGTGTTGACATTATTACCTTTTGAAAAAAGTTGATTCTGAATCGTTTCGCCATTGTTTTGACTAAACCGAAGATTTCCCTTGACAATCAATGCATTAGTCGAGTCGAAATCGTGTTCAAAACGAGCTGCAACGCTATGATTGCTTCTAAAATCTGTTTTTCCACTTGTGTCTGTGCTGTAAAAACTACTGTCTTTCAGGAAAGTTTGACGCTTTGAATATTGGTCGAGATTCAGTTGTGTTTGGTTGTAAAAATAACTCGAACTCACCTTCGTTTTTTTATTATCAAGATTGTAGTTGACACCACTGCCCGCGTTTTTAGTGAAACCTCGTCCATCATAATTATTGAATGGAATATCACTATTATCACTTGAAAAATAGCGAAAATTACCGCCACTATTGAAGCCAAAATCACCATTATCGTTGTTATTAAAAGAATTTTGACCTTTAAATTCACCATAATCCTCCCAATTGACACCTGTTTGATTGATGTTATTAGCAAAACCAAGGATGGAAAACTGTTCTTTTTTGTTGAAACGATTGTAATTCCCCCTTGCCGCCCATCTATCCGCCGTACCGACTGCGCCAGAAACCTTACCGAAAGAACCTTTTTTAAACTCTTCTTTCAGTTCCAAATTCATGGCTTTGTCTTTTTGACCGTCGTCAATACCCGTCAGTTTAGCTTGCTCTGATTTTTCTGTAAAAACCTGAACTTTTGAGATAATATTGGCATCAAGGTTTTTTGTTGCCGCTTTTGGGTCGTCGCCGAAGAAAGTTTTGCCGTCCACGTATAGTTTTTTAATATCCTTGCCCTGAGCTTTGATATTGCCATCGGCATCTACATCAATGCCCGGCAAACGGCGCAACAAATCCTCAACTGTTGAACCAGGCGGCACTTTGAACGATGAGGCATTGTACTCAATGGTATCACCGCGAATAGACAACGGCGCTTTAGCCGTTTTGATGACGACTTCGAGCAATTCCTTTGTTATTGGCTTGATTTTGATGTGTCCCAAATCACTCAATTCACTTACTGAGGGGTTTAAATGTTGTTGATATGGCAAGTATCCAACATAAGAGATTTTGAGTAAATAAGTCGTATTCTTAATGTTTTTGAAAGAGAATGCCGCTTTATCATCGCTGCGCGTAAAATTAATTAACGCCGAATCTTTAGGGTTCAACAACATTACGGTTGCAAAAGGCAAATCCTCGCCGAGTGTATCAGCGATAATACCCTGTATCGTTACTTTAGATGGATTTTGTGAAAAAACAACATGTGTCAAGAGAAGAAAAATAATAAGAGCTTGGAGCGGCTTCATTTCAGATGTATTAAATTGGTTTAGTGAATGTAGGAGGAAATTTATTTTCGTCCTTTGGTTTATACGAAAAACATAACGACAAGTTAAAAAGTAAAATGTTGTACGATATTGAATTTAACAGTCAAATTACTAAGTGAAGAAATTGCATTGTTTTAATCAATTGACCCCTTATAAAATACTCTTTCTTCATTTGTTAAATTATTATTTTTCAAAGGTATCGTGAAGTACCTTTTTCGGGCTTTTTTAATTGTAAAAGAAAGTAAAGAAGATGTAAATATTTAAATAGGCTGCTTTCGAACTTAATTTTATGCTCAATAACTGTTCCTTCCTCTGTAAATAAATCGTTATGGTGCAATAATCCGCATCAGTCATTACTTCAAAACAGCAATAAAGTTTTTGGAAAAGCTTTGTAATGAAAGATGTAAACGATAAGCTATTTGGTGTGAACAAAGCATTTATTGACAATATGTCATGTTTTTTTATTAGAAATTGACATAATGGCAGATTTTTCATTTAGAAAAGTCATTTTGACATAAAAAAACGTAATGGAATAGAACTTGCAAATAAGGGAATTGTAAAAGGCAATAGATGTTTAAGTCTTAAAATCTCTTGCCTTATACATATCAAAATATGGTTTAACTTTTTTAAAATTTAAAAAAAATGACACACGTAAGATTCAATTCATTGGCTCCTGCTATCCGTTTCCAAAACTTGGACAACTTTATTGCGGATGTTTTCAAAACGCCTTTTTTCAATGACGATGCCAAAGCATGGACAGCGACCCCCTCAGTAAATGTCGTTGAGAATGAAAGCGAATACCGTCTTGAAGTAGCTGCACCGGGCTTGGCAAAAGAAGACTTTATGGTCAATATTGAAGACAACACCTTGACTATTTCGGCAGAAAAGAAAGTGGAAAATGAGACAAAAGACGGTGAAAAATTCCTCCGTCGTGAGTTTGGTTACAGCATGTTCACCCGTTCTTTCACTTTGCCAGAAACAGTTGACGTTGCCAACATCAAAGCCACTTACAATCATGGTGTTTTGCAGTTGGCATTACCTAAAACACAAGTTGTAAAAACTTTGAAAACAAT
>JANMJN010000431.1:0-1716 GCA_031371355.1 Saprospiraceae bacterium | reverse complement strand
TCACAATAGTTTATGTTCGATTTTAGATTGGTAATGGCAGCAAAAGATGTGGCTTCTTTTTCTTGAACTATTGTAGATAAAACCTCAATAATATCAGTCAAAAGACCATTTTTTCTGTCACCATAAACGTAGAATGAAGCTTTTACTTTAGAGCTACTTTCAAGCTTTTTACCGACCCGAACTATCGTCGTGACATTTCCATGTATTATGGCTGTTTGTTGCTTTTGGTCGTCAATAGATGTTGATTTAGGCGGCGCCGTAACATTTTTAGTCAATGAACCGCTGTTATACTGAGGGGTCTCCATTGATGTGAATGAGGAGAAATTGGATCTGTCGTTATTATTTAAATAGTCCATATCATTATATTTTTTAGGCTCTCAAAAAAATAGTTTATTTGATAAAAAAACAGGTTCCAATTGAAGCACAAGACAAATGTACTATAATTCTATCGAATTAGTAGAGTTAATAAATAGATTTTTTTAGAAACTTTTTTATCAACTCCTCAATTTGGCAAAAACAGCATATTTTCAAGCTTTTTTAGGCGATTTCACTACATTTAATTCTATTATATTTTTAATAAAATTTTAAACCACATGTTGAGCAGCCCTTTTTTTTGGCTTGATTGTGGCTAAATGTATCTCGAAAATAATTTTAGATAACTTTATCATACTATTTCTATCTTTTTAGTAGAATATAAAAAAATAGTGTAACTTTGTCTCACATTAACCTTGTCAAATCATACATTTACCAATTATACATTATAAAAAATAAAAAATGAAATTCGACAACATTTTGCAGTCCATTGGCAATACGCCGCATGTGCGTTTGAACAAATTATTTCCTGCTGGTTATGACGTTTTTATGAAATTGGAACGCAACAATCCAGGCGCAAGTATCAAAGACCGCATCGCCCTTGCGATGATTGAAGATGCCGAATCAAAAGGCATTTTGACAAAAAGTAGCATTATTGTCGAGCCGACTTCTGGCAATACAGGCATCGGTTTGGCTTTGGTTTGTGCCGTAAAAGGCTATAAATTGATACTTGTCATGCCAGAATCCATGTCCATCGAACGCCGCAAAATCATGGCGACTTATGGTGCATCATTTGAATTGACACCTCGCGAAAAAGGGATGAAAGGGGCGATAGAACGCGCCGCCGAATTGGTCAATGAAAACGCCAATGCTTGGATGCCGCAACAATTCAGCAACAGAGCCAATATCGAAATCCATAAAAAAACGACCGCTATTGAGATATTGAACGACTTTCCCGAAGGCTTCGATGCCCTCATCACGGGCGTTGGCACAGGCGGACACATTACAGGTGTTGCTGAAATATTAAAACCAAAGTTTCCGAATCTGAAAGTTTTTGCTGTTGAACCTGCTGCTTCCTCTGTCATCAGTGGTGGTGCGCCGGGTCCACATCCGCTTCAAGGTATCGGCGCGGGTTTCATTCCCGACAATTTGCATCGTGATATTTTAGACGGTGTGATTATGGTGACAAAAGAAGAAGCGTTTGACTATGCACAACGTTTAGCGAAAGAAGAAGGCATTTTGGGTGGTATTTCCACCGGTGCTTCTCTCGCGGCTGTTGCTAAAAAATTGACTGAATTGCCCAAAGGCTCGCGTGTTTTGACGTTTAACTATGATACAGGCGAGCGTTATTGGTCGGTTGAGGGGTTGTTTTAGTATTGATTTGGTAGGGTTCTCCCGATAGCC
>JANMJN010000626.1:0-1841 GCA_031371355.1 Saprospiraceae bacterium | reverse complement strand
ACCTCATAACCTTTGATGCGCTCGGTGTCAGATTCGCAAGAAACAAGCGAAAGTGCCCAAAACAATAATATGACGATATTTTTATTCATTTCCGTTCAAAATTAAGTGTTTCTCTGAAATTTATTATTTAAAATTTACTTTTTATGTTATTTTGACATAACGAAGTAACTTATTTTTAATTTTATCATGTTTATAGGCAAAAACTAAACCATTCTTCTATTCTCATCCACCCCCTCAGTATATTTGTGTCTTTTTTATCTAAACGTCCAAAATGGTGCTGACTCAACGACAACTTTTCCTACGCCACGTTGCCCAAACGTCTGATGCGCCGCTTGCGCTCGAAATAGAATCTGCCGAAGGCATGTATCTGCAAACTGTTGACAAACAGCAAGTTATGGATTTGATTGCAGGTATTTCTGTCAGTGTGCTCGGTCATCGCCCCCCCTCAGTACAACGCGCTGTGGAGGCGCAACTCAACAAATATTGGCATACGCTTGTCTATGGTGAGTTTGTCCTCGCGCCGCAAGTGCAGTTGGCAACACTTTTAGCTGAAAATCTGCCGCCTTCGCTCAATTCGGTTTATTTCACAAACTCAGGTACGGAGGCAACCGAAGGCGCAATGAAATTAGCAAAACGCGCCACAGGCCGCTCTGAAATCATTGCCATGAAAAATGCCTATCATGGCTCGACACAAGGCGCAATGTCGCTCAACTCCGACGATTACTTCACCCAAGCTTATCGCCCACTTTTGCCTGACATTCAATGGCTTACGTTCAATGCGTTTATTGATTTAGAAAAAATAACACACCGAACGGCTGCCGTCATAGTTGAAACGGTGCAAGCAGAAAGCGGCATCTATTCACCACTTCACGGACGTGAAAATACTGAGGGGTATCTTTTTGCTTTAAAAAAACGCTGCAAAGAAGTCGGCGCACTGCTCATTCTCGACGAAATACAAGCAGGCATGGGGCGCACGGGCACGCTTTGGGCTTTCGAACAATATGGCATCACGCCCGATGTTCTGTTATTGGCAAAAGGACTCGGCGGCGGTATGCCTATTGGTGCGTTCATTGCTGACCGAAATCTGATGCAATGTTTAACAAATGAACCTGTTTTGGGTCATATCACCACTTTTGGCGGTCATCCTGTGAGTTGTGCAGCTGCTCTGGCGACTTTGCAAACACTTTTGGCGAGTGATTTGATGGCACAAGTGAAGGCGAAAGAAGCTTTGTTTCGGCGACTTTTAGTACATCCCAAAATCCGAGAAGTGCGCAGTGCAGGCTTGTGGTTAGCGGTCGAATTGGAGAGTTTTGAGGTTTTAATTGCGGTCATAAACGAGTGCTTGCGTAATGGATTATTGACCGATTGGTTTTTGTTCAACAACAGAAGTTTGCGTATCGCGCCGCCTTTGATTATTACAGAAACGGAAATCGAATGGGCTTGCGGCGTGATTTTAGCGGCAATAGACAAGTATTAATTCTTTTATTTATTTCGACGAATCCCATACGCTCACAAATACGTAGATTAAAATGAGTTAAAAAACTAATTTTTTCATCTAAACAAATGGTGCTTATGAAATTTTATATATCTATCTGCATTTTTCTTTTTGGGACTATTTTGAACGCCCAAACAACCGTCTCAATGAGTCCGCAAAAAGACAATACCATATATTCGTCAGATGGTGCAGTCAGTAATGGACAAGGTATTTCCCTTTTTACGGGCAAAACCAATGGCGGGGTGACCCACCGCGCTTTGTTAAAATTCAATATTGCAAGCCTTGTACCTGCGGGTGCAACGATTACAGCCGTTTCTCTGAGAATTAATGTTGATAAAGTGCCACC
>JANMJN010000427.1:0-2629 GCA_031371355.1 Saprospiraceae bacterium | reverse complement strand
TTTTTGAAAATATATTGTTTTTAAGGATAAATACTTTATTTAAACTACCCCTCTGTAAAATCGTTGATTTTTACAAAATTCGTAACGACTTAGTTTAGACCAAGTCGTTACGAAAAATTTATTTTTCAATAAGTTACAAAGCAAAAAACAATATCATCTGCCTATATCGTCAAATCCTCAAAACTCTTCACAAAACCCTCTGCATCAGCTTCTTGCATATAGGGTTTCCAATATTCGGGAACTAAAGAATCATGCAACAAACAGCCGCGTTTGAGGTATGGAAACAACTGATCATACCGACTTGACAAACTCATTGTTACCCGCCGATTGACCATAGAACGCCGAATTTGTTCTGGATTGTCAAGCCCAGCAGCACCGAGCAATTCGACAAAAGCATGAACGGTTGCTTTTTGAAATTGAGCCACACGTACTTTTTTATTTTCGACAACTAAGCCTTTGACCAATTCGGGGTCTTGTGTCGCTACGCCCGTTGGACAAGTGTTGCGATTACATTCCAATGCCTGAATACAACCCAAAGCCATCATCATGGCACGTGCCGAATAACAAGCATCTGCACCCAAAGCCATCGCTCGAAAGAGGTGAAAACCACTTGTGACTTTACCCGCAGAAAAGATTTTTATGTCTTTTCGTAGATCAAAACCTGTCAAAGCATCGTGTACAAACGCCAAAGCCTCTTTGAGGGGCATACCGACAAAATTGGAAAATTCCAAAGGCGCAGCACCTGTGCCGCCTTCGCCTCCGTCAACGCTAATAAAATCGGGCTTGATGCCAGTCTTTACCATCGCTTTACAAATACCTAAAAATTCGCTTTTATGCCCTACGCAAAGCTTAAAACCAATGGGTTTACCGCCGGACAACTCTCTTAATTGACCAATAAAATGGCACAAACTCATAGGCGTATTGAAAGCTGAATGAAAAGGAGGCGACAGGACATCGGTATAGGGTTCAACGCCACGAATGGCTGCAATTTCAGGTGTATTCTTTTTGGCAGGTAAAATACCTCCATGACCAGGTTTCGCACCTTGAGACAGCTTCAATTCTATCATTTTTACTGAGGGGGTCGCTGCGGTCTTTGCAAAATTTTCAGGAGAGAAAAAACCGCCTTTTGTACGGCTACCAAAATAACCTGTACCAACTTGATAAATCAAATCGCCGCCCTCCGTAACATGATGCGGACTCAGACCGCCTTCGCCTGTGTTGTGAGCAAAGTTGCCAATTTTAGCTCCTGCATTCAATGCCAAAACCGCATTGGTGCTTAAAGAACCAAAAGACATGGCAGAAACGTTGAAAACACTGGCAGAATAAGGCTGTTTGCAATCAGGTCCACCGACCAACACACGTGGGTCTTGGTTCAAGTCGTTGAAATCGCGGGCAGCTATGGAGTGGTTCATCCATTCGTAGCCCTCTTCATAGACATCGAGTTGCGTTCCAAAAGGCGTCGTATCCACGTCTTTTTTCGCTCTTTGATAAACAATGCTGCGCTCGGTGCGGTTGAAAGGACGACCGTCAATATCAGACTCGACGAAATATTGATAAATTTTGGGTCGTAGCCATTCCATCCAATATCGTCCACGTCCGACGAGCGGAAATGTTCGCATAATGGCATGATGCGTTTGGTACATATCGTAGATGCCGAGTACGACAAGCGGGGCAACAACAATAAACGCCCACCAGAAAGGCTGCCAAAAATAGCCAATAACAGCTGTCAGACCGACAGCGAGGACTGCAAAAACTTTAAAGTCATTTCTCATTTTGATTGAATTTGGTTGTATTATTTTTTTGTAAAATTGATGTTTTTTAAACTCATTTTCACTTTTTTTATTCAAAAAATAATCGTGATGTTTTCGTGATATAACTTTCGTATATTTGGATAGAATCAAAATCTTATAAATCAATTTCAACTCAACAACATGAAGAAATTACAAATCGTTTTAATTAGTTTTCTTTTGGTCAATCTTTCATCTTGCCTTCGTGTCAAAGACGTTGACTCTTCGTCAAAACCTATCAGTCATGCCGCTTTCGACAGTCTGTTGCGTAAGCATGTCAATACTGAGGGGTGGGTGAATTATGAAGGTTTTATTAAAGACAGTGTTTTGCTTAACTCGTATTTGACTTTATTGTCAAAAGGATATCCCAATGACAAAAATTGGAATAAAAATGAGCAAAAAACTTATTGGATAAATGCCTATAATGCGTTCACTATCAAGTTGATATCCGATCATTACCCTTTGGAAAGTATTAAAGATATTCAAAAAGGGATTCCTTTTGTCAGTGATACATGGGCAATTGATTTCATTAAAATTGAAGGAAAGATGTACAATTTGAACAATATTGAACATGGTATTTTACGCCCAAAATATAATGACCCGCGCATTCATGCCGCCATAAATTGCGCTTCAAGGTCATGTCCTAAGTTGTTGAATGAGGCTTTTTCTGCAGATAAACTCGATACACAGTTGGATATGGTGATGAAAGACTTCATCAATGACAAAACGCGGAATAAAATCACATCGACAAAAAAAGCGGAGTTGTCTAAAATTTTCACATGGTTTTCAGGCGATTTCAAAAAAGACAACCCCTCAGTAATTGCTTTCATCAACAAGTTTTC
>JANMJN010000420.1:0-2602 GCA_031371355.1 Saprospiraceae bacterium | reverse complement strand
GTTTTGAAAATGGACATTGTCATCGCCCGTGCCATGAATATAAAGCAAATTGCCGCGAAGGTTTTTAGCATACGTGATAGGCGAACCTTTGACAAAATCCTCTTTATTCTCTTGAGGAATACCCATGTATCGCTCTTGATAAATGTTATCGTAAGTCAATTGATTTGCAACCGCAGCCACTGATATACCTGTTTTGTAAATATCAGGATATTGAAAAAGCAAATTCAAAGTCGCCGAACCGCCGCCACTCCAACCATGAACTGCTACACGGGACGTATCAATGAAAGACCACCGTTTAAACATCTCGGTTGCACCCATTGCTTGGTCTCTGATGTTAATAATACCAATTTTTCGATAAATCGATTTGCGCCAAGCCTTTCCCTTTGGTACAGGCGTGCCGCGTCCGTCGAGCGATGCATAAATATAGCCATCATTTGCCATATCGCCTGTGTATAAACGATTGCTATTGACACCAAACGCGTCGCGCACCGTTGCGCCCGCAGGTTCGGTATAGACATTAAACAGAATCGGATACTTCTTCGAAGGGTCAAAGTTCTTAGGTTTTGCCATCCAACCGTCAATCGTTACACCGTCAACTGTTGTTACTTGGAAGAACTCGACATTATTATCCGTAGGAGGCGTGTCTTTTATTTTCGCCGCAATACTTTCTTGTGTTGTTAGTGGTTTGTGGTCGGGCAGCGTCACCCATTCGCTTAGGCGACGGGTATAATAATTCGTAAAACTGTGCTGTGCATACTTGCCATCGGGTGAAATATCATAGGTATGCGATCCTTTTTGATTGGTTGGGCTGATGCGTTCAGCCGTACCTTCGCCACTCAATTTAGCACGGTACAAATACTTCTGCGTCGCATTGTCAGGCGATGCATAGAAATAAACATCGTTGTGGGGTTCGTCAATGCGTACGACATCAATCACATCATAATTGCCTTTGGTAATCAATGTCTCTTTTTTACCATCTCTCGAAATACGGTAAAGGTGTCGCCAACCATCTTTTTCGCTTTCCCAAATAAACGCTTTGTCGCCTTCCAACCATTTCCAATAGTCAGTCATGTCTCTGCTTATTAAGTCAATCCAAGCGACATCACTTTCTTGATAGATGGTGGACGTTGCCCCAGTTTTGGCGTTGCAATACATGATTTGCGTTTCATTTTGCTTGCGATTGAGCTGTTGAATGATTAATTCATCGCTATTTGGAATCCATTCCATGCGGGGTACGTAGGTATTGTTCGGAACGCCTGGAATGTTCATCCACTTCGTTTTACCTTTTTTCACATCCACAACACCTATTTTATAAGGCGATGGATATTCACCTACTTTTGGATATTCCACAGGAATGATAAAAGGATAAATCGAGTCTGTGGTGTTCAACATATCGTAATTGCGGATTTTGTTGGCATCAATCTGCCAATACGCAATTTTTTTGCTGTCAGGACTCCAACGGAAACCATCGCGGCAATCAAATTCCTCTTCATAGACCCAATCGAATGTGCCGTTGATGAGTTTGGGTGTGCCGTTGGTTTTGGTCAATGCTTTGATTTTACCATTCGCCAAGTCTTCGACATACACATTGCGCTCGCTCACATAAGCGGCTTTACTGCCATCGGGTGAAATTTTAGCAAACATCAAAGAGCTTTCGGGCAATGTTTTACCGATTTGACTCAACTTTTTGGTGGGCACATCCAAAACCCAATAGTCGCCGCGTGTGTCTTGTCGCCAAACCCGTTTGGAGTTGGTATAAATCAACACTTTACTGTTGTCGTCCGTGAAAAAATAGTTCCGAATACTGAGGGGGGCTGTTTTGCCCGTCGGCGTGAGTTGTTCTTTGGTCACAAGCACCGTGCGCTGCATATCGGGCAGATTGAATTGCACAATTTCGCCTTTGTCTTGACGCAAATAGCCTTTGCCGTCTTTTGTCCATTTCAAAGCCTGTGCAAAAAGGGCATTGAAGACCAAAAGGCAAATGAATACACTTAGAATCTTTTTCATTGATACTGGTTTGATTTAAGATGATTTTTTGACCACTGATGGGGCTGATGCGACGGGTTTTCACTGATTTTCTTTTTGCCATCGGGGAAGGAACTAAAGAAAATCAGCGAAAACCCGTCGCATCAGTCGAATCTGTGGTCTCCAAAATAAAGATGTGAAATTAAGATTAGTTCGCTCTATTACGTGCGTTATTGGGTCAACGACTGAAAATAATATACGAATGGAAAGGAGGTAAAAGCAACTGACTTCATAGTACGAGCATATTAAAGTCAATAAGGGCGTTTGACAATAACACAAACGCTCAATTCAGATTCGATTCTTCCTTCGTCCACAAATCTGCAAATGACTCCGCCTGTTCCAAAACCTTCGTCACAGACACCGTATATTCCCCCGTCTTAGGGTCATCTGGTGGATATTTATACTTTCGCAATATCCGTTTTATCATAACACGCAGTTTAGCTTGAACGTTTTCTTTGATTTGCCAATCTATGGACGTGTTTTTGCGAACACTTTCAACCAATTCATGCGCTATTGCTTTTAAAGTGACATCGCCTAAAATTGTTTCTGCTGTTGGATTGGCGGCAAGTGCATCGTA
>JANMJN010000418.1:0-1982 GCA_031371355.1 Saprospiraceae bacterium | reverse complement strand
AGGGAAACTTTAAAAGTTTCCCTAACGTGAAGTGTAATCTTGACTAACTACTCAGTATAAAATACAATTGTATGAAAAAAACAATCTTACTATTAGCTATCGCTTTCTTTTTCGCTTATTGCAAAAACGAGAAAACACTTTTCGTTCTACTCGACAGCAAACAAACAGGCATCGAATTCAATAACCAAATCACTGAAAACGATTCGCTCAATATTTTTGATTCTGAATTTATTTACAACGGCGGTGGCGTTGGTATCGGCGACCTAAACGGTGACGGTCTTCAAGACCTTTATTTCACAGGCAATCAAGTGGAAAACAAGCTCTATCTCAACAAAGGAAAACTGCAATTTCAAGACATTACAGCCAAAGCCAACGTACAAAAACAACCTGACCAATGGTCGTCGGGTATCAATATGCTTGACATCAACCGCGATGGTAAACTCGACATTTATATTTGTAACACCTTTAAAGACAAACCCGAACTCAGAAAAAGCCTGTTATTCATCAATCAAGGCAATGATACTGAGGGGGTGCCTCACTTCGCAGAAATGGCTAAGGAATACGGTCTCGACGACACCACCCACGCCTCCAATGCCCAGTTTTTTGATTATGACAACGACGGTGATCTCGATGTTTTCATCGCAACGAATTACATGGATACCAAATATCCGAACCAATATTTCCAAAAAGTAAAAGATGGTTCTTCGCCCAACACCGACCGTTTGTTACGCAATGATTTCGACGCAGCCCTAAACCACCCTGTTTTTACAGATGTTTCAAGCAAAGCAGGCATAAAACTCGAAGGATACAGCCACAGTTCACTCATTTCAGATTTCAATAACGACGGTTGGCTCGACATCTATATCGCCAATGACTACGTGACAAACGACCTCATTTACATCAACAACCACGACGGCACATTTACGAATCAAGTCGCTTCCATTTTCAAACATCAAGCGGCTTCTGCGATGGGGAGCGACGTTGCCGATATCAATAATGACGGCAAACTCGACGTTTTCACGACCGAAATGATGCCTTACCACAACAAAAGGAAAAAGGTTTTTATCAACTCCAATAACTACAATTCCTATATCAACAATGAAACTTACGGCTTTGAATATCAATATACCCGAAATGTGTTGCAACTCAATCGCGGACAAAACCCCGAAACGGGCTTGCCCACGTTTAGTGATGTTTCTTTCATGGGTGACGTACAGGAAACCGAATGGTCATGGACACCACTGATGGCGGATTTTGATAACGATGGCAACCGCGATATTTTCATTACAAATGGTTTTCCAAGAGATGTCACTGACCACGATTTTGGGGCTTATCGTGGCAGTGTCAGCAATTTAGTCGCACCCATGGACTTACAAAAACAAATTCCGCAAATCAAAGTCCCTAAGTTTTTGTTCAAAAACGAAGGCAATTTGCACTTCAAAGATGTGTCAAAACAATGGGGCGTCGCTGTTTCTGCTTTTTCAAACGGTGCCGCTTATGCCGACTTAGACAACGATGGCGACTTGGATTTAGTGGTGAATAATATTGACGACAAAGCTTTTCTCTTTCAGAACACTTTGAATGATGGTGACAAAAAGACGAATTTCCTAAGACTGAAAATCGAAGGGGAACAACCCAATACCGATGCTTTTGGCACAACAGCAACCATCTTTTTTGACGGCAAACAACAAATAGCCCAAGTCGTTTCAGCACGTGGCTATATCTCAACGTCAGAAAATGTCGTACATTTTGGTTTAGGAACTGCCACAAAAGTAGATTCTGTTATCGTTCAATGGCAAAACGGCAAAACAGAGAAGTTGACCGAATTGCCTATCAACCAAACAGTTGCAGTCAAATACAATCCGAATACCCCCCCTCAGTATAAAAGCCCTTTTGCGCTCTTTGACGACCTCAATCCAGCTACTTTTGGTTTGGACTTCATGCACCGTGATTCAGATTTTATTGATTTTAATTTTCAAAAA
>JANMJN010000397.1:0-2656 GCA_031371355.1 Saprospiraceae bacterium | reverse complement strand
ATTCGTCGGCACCATGTTGCTGATTTTGCTTGGCGACGGTGTTGTCGCTGGCGTTTTATTAAAAAATTCAAAAGCAGAAAATGCGGGTTGGCTTGTAGTTACTACCGCATGGGCTTTGGCAGTTGCCATGGGCGTTTATGTCGCGGGACCCCTCAGTGGTGCACATCTGAATCCAGCTGTCACACTTGCGTTGGCGGCAACAGGACAATTTGCTCTTGAAAAAGTACCTATGTATATCACTGCTCAAATGTTAGGTGCAATTACTGGTGCATGCCTTGTCTATCTCCATTATCTCCCACATTGGGCAAAAACAGAAGACCCTGCCTTGAAATTAGCTGTTTTTAGCACCGCCCCAGCTGAAAGGCATACGGTTTCTAACTTTGCCAGTGAGTTTATTGGCACATTCGTTTTGATGCTTGGTTTGGGTGCAATTGGCGCAACAGAGTTTGCAGCAGGCGTCAATCCTTTGGCTATTGGTGGCTTGATTGCAGCTATTGGTCTTTCATTGGGAGGTACAACGGGATATGCGATAAACCCTGCGCGTGATTTAGGTCCACGCATCGCTCATGCTTTTTTACCGATTGAGGGCAAAGGTGGTTCTGATTGGGGTTATGCATGGATTCCAGTACTTGCTCCGATTCTCGGAGGGATTTGCGGTTCGGCGATTTTTAAAATGTTTTTAAGTTTACATTAATTCCTTATGCGGCTCATCATTTTCACAAACCGCGATTTAGCGAGTAATCTATTTCTGAACCACGTATTGCCGCACGTTGCCCCATACGTGGTTCATATTTTTGTTTCCGACAAAGTCGGTAAAGCAACCACAACCGCAACACCCAAGGAACTAAAAGACTTGAAGTTTTTTGAGCAGACATTGCCTAATGACTTTATATTTCCTTCAATTGATGCTCAAACCCGTCCAGAAAGTACATCGCCCAATACATTGACAAACGGAAATACTGAGGGGGGTAAATTATTGACATTCAATCAATTATCGAAACGCTATCAAATCCCAATAGAATCCCTCAATAATGTGCGCTCGACAGAAAATCTTGACAAAGTAAAGGTTTTGCAACCTGATTTGGTCTTGTCGGTTCGATATGGAAAAATATTTGGGAGCGAGTTTTTGACAATACCCAAACAGGGTGTTATCAATTTACATTCAGGCAGACTGCCTCAGTATCGAGGCGTTTTACCTGCGTTTAGGGCTTTGATGAACGATGATGCCGTGATTTATCCAACGTTGCATTATATCGAAGATGGAACAATTGATACAGGTGGCATCATTGGTTTTGCAGAATTGAAGGTTGAAAAAGACAAGTCTTTGATGTGGCACATTTTGCATTTATATATTGCCAGTGTTGATTTAGTGGTTAATGCCATTCAACAAATTGGAGAAGGCGAAAAGCCATCGGCAAAAGAACAAGACGATACCAATGCCGCTTATTTCACTTTCCCAACAGCAGATGAAATTGCCCTTTTTTTGCATAAAACAAAACATGATTTTGTGGATGTGGAAGCATATTCAGCATTTCTAAAACAATATATCACCCCCTCAGTATAAACAGCCAATTCATATTTCATCAGTCATATTCCCTACTTAGTCAATGGATTTTCAAGGAAAAATAGTCTTAATCACAGGTTCAGCTACAGGTTTCGGCAAAGTGCTGGCTGAAGAATTTGCTCGTCAAGGCGCGTCATTGATTCTTTCAGATGTCGATACCACGCAAGGTGAAGCGGTAGCGGAAGAAATCCGTCAAACAGGCACACAAGTCGTTTTCACAAAATGCGATGTCAGCAACACAGAAGATGTCAAAGCGATGGTTCAAAAAGGTATCGAAGCCTTCGGACGTTTGGATATTTGCGTCAATAATGCTGGTATTGCAGGCAATTCGCTACGTGACAAAACCCATGATTTTGACGAAACGATGTGGGACAACATCATGAATGTCAATGCCAAAGGCGTTTGGTTGTGTATGAAATACGAATTGCCGCATTTGCTTGCTGCGGGCGGTGGAGTCGTGGTCAATATCTCATCAAAAGCAGGTTTGGGCGGCGTGCCTGGCAATGTCGCTTATGCGGCGAGCAAACATGCCGTCATTGGCATTACGAAAACAGCAGCGTTGGAATATGCACATAAAAATATCCGTGTCAATGCCGTTTGTCCTTCCTTTGCCGATACGCCGATGGTACATAATTCGATTATGCGTGACCCGAAGTATGCAGAACGGTTGATTCTATCAAATCCGATGCGTCGTCTCGGCACGGCTAATGAAATCCGCGATGTGGTGATGTTCCTTTGTTCCGATAAATCATCTTTTATGAATGGGCAATCGGTGGCGGTTGATGGTGGTTTGACGGCTATTTGAGCCTTTGTACTGAGGGGCTATAATTTTAGGAAAATTGGATAATTGTGTTTATTTTTGTTGTTAAAATAGAAAATATGAGCGCAGCAACAGCAATTCAAGAAAAACAAACCATGACCGCCGAAGAATACCTTCGTTTAGAACGCAGTACATTGCGTGAAAAAGGCGGCAAATACGAATTTTTCAACCAAAACCGAATCTATAGGGCAGGGGGAACTAATCCACACAACACAGCCTTAACAAATACAAGCTCATCAGTTCCTGTGCAACTTAGGCAAGCCAAAATCAAA
>JANMJN010000374.1:0-2389 GCA_031371355.1 Saprospiraceae bacterium | reverse complement strand
GCACAATCCGTTGGTGGATTATCCGTATATTCATTACTCAACGATTGTGGCGACGGCTGTAATTATTGTTCTTTTATGGGGTTCAAAGACATTGTCGCGGTTTAGATTTGCTTGAATTTACCCTCAGTATGTTGGGCATTTCAACCTGTTTTAACTATAAACCTGTGAAATATGCAACTTATAACTAAAGTTGTGTAACACTTCTCTATTTGATTCCAATCACCTTTGCATAATAAAACTTAACCGAGGGGTTTTTAGAAAGTATTTTAGTTAATAATGCTATAATACCCCCCCTCAGTATTCTAAACATTTTTCAATAATTAAAAAATAAAAAAATGGAACAAAGAGCAAGCGAAATGGTCACGTTGAGTGCGGTTTTAGAAAAATTGCGCAAACAACGATTTGACAATGAATTTACGATGGATGGTGAATATTTTACAACTGCCAATGGCAATAAATATACTCCTGATGATTTGACGATTATCAAAACCTATCGGTTTGAAGGCGACTCTGACCCTGCCGATTCGTCTATTTTGCATGTCATTGAAGCCAAAGATGGTTTAATGGGGTATGTCATGGATATATACGGTGCCCAAAGCGACCATGACGCCGCCTTTGACGATTTTGTAAGACAAATTAAGGTAGAAGGGAGAGATGAACAATTAATTTTTACATTGGCGTAGATACACATAAAATGAAAAAAACGATGAAAATACATTCCATTAAGCGGATTCTTTTGCATATCGCTACATTTACCGCTTGCATTTTTCTTATTCAATGCACAAAAGTTATGAATAAATCAAGTTCACATTCAAAAGATGGACACAACAGTGCAAATTCTTTAGATTGGAACGGCACTTACAAAGGAACAATGCCCTGTGCAGATTGTGAAGGTATAGAAACGGAAATCACTTTGACCACAGACCAGGACTACATCTTGAAAACAAATCATAAAGGTAAAATCGGAACATCAAAGGAAGCAAAAGGCAATTTTACGTGGAATAGCGCGGGTAACACCATTACGTTATCGGGTATGTCATACGAACACAATCAATATTTTATCGGAGAAAATAGCATCCTGCAATTGGATAATATCGGCAAAAAAATAACAGGAAAGGATGCTGACAAGTATTTTTTAATAAAACAACCGACCCTCACGATACACGATTCTACAAAATTAGCGGGCAATTGGGAATTGAATTATATCGCCAATTCAACGATCGCTTTTAAAGAATTGTATCCCAATAAAAAGCCGACTATTAATTTCGATACAATAAGTAATGCCATAAGTGGCAACACAGGTTGTAATAATTTCGGAGGTAAAATGAACGTCAATGGAAATAATATAGATTTTACAGGACCCATAGCCATGACAAAAATGATGTGTCTTGATAGCAAGGGGAATGGTGAAAATGTTTTTATGGAAACCTTGAAAAAAGTAAATACATACACCAATAACAACGATTCTACATTAATTTTCATGATGAATGATATTGTCCTAATGCATTTTTCAAGAATCTCACCCCCTCAGTATAATCCATAATTTTTAACTATTTTTAAATCAAAATATTATGAAAAGGAATAAAAAAGCAGCTACTAAGAAGCCACAGACACCCGAGCAAAAAAAAATTGCAGAAGTTATGCACGAGTTTAAAGAAGGCGAATTACATTCTGGCAAAAGCGATATTATCGTTACCAACCCGAAACAGGCGATTGCGATTGCTTTGAGCGAAGCAAAGGAATTGGAAGAGGACATCGCAGAAAAAAAATAAGAATGAACGAATGACAATAAAATACCCAATTACACATCCGCATACCCACTCAGTAGAGGGCATTGTGCATTTATGCCAAACCGATGTCGTTGCGGGTATTACCTCATCAGAAGCCGGAAAACGAGCGAAAACGTATGGTCTGAACGTTTATCAAACCCAAAAACAAAAGCCGATTTGGTTGATACTCGTTCAGCAATTCAACAGCCCGATTGTGTTTTTATTGGTGTTTGGCGCAGGTGTTTCCATCTATTTTCAAGATTATATTGAAGCGATTGCGATTGGCGTGGTCATTTTGATCAATGCCATTATCGGTTTTTCGATGGAAATGCAAGCCCGTAGTTCCATGAATGCTTTGAAAGAAATGGATGTGATATTGTCAAAAGTCATTCGAGACGGCAAAATGTCGGAAATTCCTTCCGAAAAACTAACGTTGGGTGACGTTGTGGTTCTCGAAGCGGGCGATGTCGTCCCTGGCGACGGTCGTTTGGTCGAACTCAATCAATTGCAATGCGATGAGTCCTCGCTCACGGGCGAGTCGTTGCCTTCGCAAAAAAATATTGAACAACTTAAAAAAGGCGCGGCACTTGGCGACCGATTCAATATGGTTTTCAAAGGCA
>JANMJN010000350.1:0-9965 GCA_031371355.1 Saprospiraceae bacterium | reverse complement strand
GAAGGATTCCTTTTGAAGAGGGTCAAAACAATGCCACATTAGATTTAGGAGTGACCTCTGGCTGTTCTTCGTATATTGGTTTTAAAATTGTTTGTTATACAGAATTAACTACCTTCAACCTTCATCTTAAACCCAACACTGTGAATGTTTTCAATCTTAATACGCGGGTCTTTGCTCAAATATTTGCGCAAGCGGGAGATGAAAACGTCCAAACTACGCCCCAAAAAATAATCATCTTCGCCCCAAAGGGTTTCTAAGATATGAGAGCGTTTGATGACTTCTTGCTTGTTTTCGAGGAACATTTTAAGCAAATCAGCTTCTTTTTGTGTCAAATTCTTGGATTCGTCACCAAATTTCAAGGTCAAATTTTTGTGATCTAAAAGATAATTACCTACTGTCAAATAGGTTGGTAGAGGTGCAGTACTCACTTTTGAACGGCGAAGGAAAATCTCTATTTTCAGAATCAGCTCCTCAATGCTGAATGGTTTTGTCATATAATCATCAGCCCCAAGCCGCAACCCTCTAATGCGGTCTTCTTTCATAGATTTAGCCGTCAAAAAGATAATCGGAACTTGCGTGTTGAACTTCCGAATCTCTTCAGCAATCGTAAAACCATCGGTATCAGGCAGCATCACATCAAGGATACAAAGGTCAAAACTATCCTGTCGAATCTTTTCCATGGCTTCTTTCCCAGTGGCGCAATAGGTGACTTTATAGTCTTGAAGTTCAAGGTTATCACGTGTAACAAAGCTTAAACTTTCGTCGTCTTCGACATAAAATAAATGTGCTTTCATAAAATATAAAGTTTTCTTTTCTAAACAGGTTTTCGTTGGTCTTTTGCAAAAATAATTGATTTTCAATAAATTACAAACTACTTATACTGAGGGGTCGTCTTTTTTGTTTGGTGTTTTTTCAAAATACCCTGAATTAGGCATAGGATTCAGAAGGTTTAATTTTGATAGGCACTGTAGTCTCAATCACTTTTGGAATATCCACGATTACCCGTGTCCCTTTGTTCACCTCTGAGTCTAAATCAATGTGCCAACCATGCGCCGAAATAATATTTTTAACATAAAATAGTCCTAAGCCAAACCCTTTGACGTTGTGAATGTCGCCTGTTGGTACCCGATAAAAACGGAAAAAAACCTTTTTATGGTGTTCTTTGTCAATTCCAACACCTTTATCTTGAACGACGAGTCGGAGGTTTTTACCCATATCAAGGGTTTGAATTGTAATTTCAGGCTTACCATCGCGGCTGTATTTCATTGCATTGTCAAGCAAATTATGCAAAATATTGGTCAAATGTAATGAATCAGCTTTGATATACGGTTGAGATGCTTTGAGTTCTTGGCTTAAAACGCCTTGTTTTTCTTCAATTTTCACTTGAATAGAAGGCAAAATGGTCGCTAAAAGTTCATGCAGATTGATAACTTCTTTATTCAGTTCAAGTGTTTTTCTATCAATCCGAGTGAGTTGCAACACTTTTTCAACTTGTGTATTCAGACGATGATTCTGTTCTCTTATGATTTGCGCATAGCGCGTGAGCCGGGGATCACTTTGCACTAAGGCATTTGAAATAAAGACATCCGCCGCAACTTTTATCGTCGAAATAGGTGTTTTAAACTCATGCGTCATATTGTTAATGAAATCTTTTTGCAATTCTGACAAGCGTTTTTGACGCAAAATAACGGTCAAAGCATAGATGAAAAAGATAACAGTTAGTAGCGAAATAGCTGTAAAAACCAACATGAAACTGATACCAGAAAATATCGAAGACTCCCTTTTTGGGAAACGTACGACAAAATAGTAGGTGGCATCAGCAAGCATCGGCAGGTTTTTATCTACTTTAAGCGAGTCGCGCGAGGATGCTGTGTAACTGACATATTTGCCATAGACCATTTTTTCGTCATGGCAATCGTAAATAGCATAATCAAAATCCTCGGTCAATGCCGATGATTCAAAGTTTTTGCGGAGGAAAAAATCTAAGTTAGAAGCATCAATTTTTGAGTTAATATTGACAGCATAGGTGTTTTTAGACAGCCGTTTGACGAGGTTTGGCGGTAATATGGTCTGGTTGACCAAGGACAATTCCTTAGCCGCATTGAGCAACGAAATGTTAACGGAAACGTCGAAATCGCGCTCTTTCAGGTTATACGCCTGCATAATGATGTACATTTGCGACGAAATAACGAAAATAATGGCTAATGCGCCAAGCAAAACGATGCGTTGTATAGTCTGATTATTCATGGTTTAGAAGTTTTGATAATGTCAATTTCTTCCAACAAGTAATATTCATTTAGATATTTTATGTAAAAGTATTTTTTTTAATCTATAAAAACAAAAAAGATATCTAATTAACAGGCAGTTAACAAAATTAAAGTTTTAACCACACTATGCTTTTCCACTTACGACAATGACTATTTCACCTTTTGTAATGCCTTCTGTTTGGTAATATTTCAGCAAATTATTGAGGGGGTCGGTTTTTACTTCTTCATGCATTTTTGTTAATTCTCGACAGACACAAGCCATTCGTTCTGCGCCACAATGCGTCGCTAATTCTTCCAAACATTTAACGAGTCGGTGCGGGCTTTCGTATAAAATAAAAGTATTTTCAAGGCTTGACAAATATTTTAACCGTGTTTGCCGCCCTTTTTTATGAGGCAAAAAGCCTTCGAAATGGAACATATTGCAAGGCAAACCCGATGCAACAAGGGCTGGAACAAACGCCGTGGCGCCCGGCAAAGCCTCCACACGAACCCCTTCTCGAACACATTCACGCACCAATAAAAACCCAGGGTCTGAAATCGCGGGCGTACCGGCATCACTGATTAATGCCATTTTAGCACCGCTTTTCAGTTGTTCAACAAGACCCCTCAGTATCGTATGCTCGTTGTGGGCATGAAAGGATTTCAACGGTTTGACGATGTCAAAATGATCGAGTAGCCGTTTCGACGTGCGGGTATCTTCGGCAAGCACGACATCTACTTCGCGCAAAATACGCATAGCGCGCAGGGTGATGTCTTCAAGATTGCCTATGGGTGTCGGGACGACGTAGAGCATTTTTTGATTGATTATTGATGATTGATTATTGCTGTACAACTTAATCAATTATCAGCAGGCTTAATATTAAATGTGAAAGTCTCCATAATTGGATTAATCAACAGCTTTTCACAAGCGATTTTTACTTTGTCGTGAGCGGCTTGCTCTGAATCGGCAGCGACAACGAGACGGATATGTTTACCGATGCGGACATCTTCGACTCCCGTAATGCCAACATGATTCATATTATTTGCAACTGTTTTACCTTGAGGGTCAAGCAATTCGCGGTGAGGCATAACGTCAATTTCAGCGATGAATTTCATTTTTTTAGTTGATAATTAAGTTTTAAAATAAGACCACTGATTGGGCTGATACGACTGATTTGCACTGATTTTTTTTGATCAAAAGTCGACGAGGTTTTAAACCTTGCCGACGTTATATTTCAATTAATATAAAAAAGATCAGCATAAATCATTGTAAATCAATCGCATTCGTGGTCAATTAATTTATTTTGTATTTTGCGCTTTCAACTGATTGAAAACGACATTTATCGAAACATAAACAACAATAAGCAGCGAAATAGCCGCTTCACGCATCAATACTAAGAGCGCAATGGCAATCGCCGCAAAGATATACCGAATCTCGTTGCCGACCCAACCAATGCCCTTGAATTTGAAAGAGAACATCGGAATTTCACTGACAAGGAGGAAACTACTGAGGGGTATTAAGGCGTATAAAAACGCTTTATTAGCAACTAAAGCGTCTAATCCCTCCAATTCGTTTTGTTTTATGAGCAGTATTCCGATAAAAAAAATCGTATTCGCAGGCGTTGCTAAACCCATAAAACCAGTGGTTTGTCGTGTATCGAGATTGAATTTTGCCAAACGATAGCATGAAAAAACCGTGACGACAAACGCCAAAAGCGGCAAATAAGATTGTTCAAAAGCGGATACTAAATCGCTGGTTTTGATGAGTTTATACAGAATCATGCCCGGCACAACACCAAAAGACACCATATCTGCCAATGAATCCAACTCTTTTCCCATGTCTGAATGAATATTTAAGAGTCTTGCGGCAAAGCCGTCGAAAAAATCGGCGACCAGCGCAACGATGAGAAAAATGACCCCCTCAGTATAGCGACCATTTTGGATACTCACAAGGGCACATGAACCGCAAAAAACATTGAGGAGCGTGAGGGCGTTTGGAATTTGTTTAACCATGTTAGTTATTGGTGAATTGGTTATTATTTATTGGTTGACAAGTTATTGGTGAATTAGTGCAAAAGTAACTATTCGACAAATATATAGATAGCCAAATCCCTAATAACCAATCAACCAATTCCCCAATAACCAATAACCAATAAACCAAATGAGTTAATGATTTGTGAAATAGGAGGTCTTTATTTGTAATTTTTCTACTTTTAGACCGTTATTTTCAAACGCTTTTATATATGAACGATAGCTTATTTTTTATCACCAAACAATAGCAAACCGTATTTGACGCTATGAAAAATTTTCACATCAAATTTTTACTTTTTACGTGCTTGATACTGAGGGGAGGCTTTTTATTCGCACAAGTCCCAGCAAATAACGAATGTGAGGGCGCAATAAACCTACCAAATGTACGCGGTATCCAATGTTCTGCTGACCGTGCCTATACCAATGTTGGTGCAACGCCGTCAACTGTAGCGAGTGTATCTTGTTTTACGCCCAATGGAGCTGATGTTTGGTTTAAATTTACGGCTATCGCTACCGATGTACGCATAACGATAATTGGTGCAACGCCAGCCTCAGCAGGTGGTACGTTGCGTCGCCCCGAAGTTGCTTTGTATTATGGGAATAGTTGTGATGATAAATCTGAAATTAGGTGTACACGCGACCTAACAGGCGGGAATACAATTGAACTGTATATGGGTGGACTTTTCCCAGGGAGTGTTTATTATGTTCGGGTTCAAGGGGCAAATGCTGGCACAGGGACATTCCGCTTGTGTATCAATAACTACAATCCACCTTCTAATATTTCTTCCGATTGCCCGACAAGTGCTTCGCTTTGCGACAAATCACCATTTGCTGTTCAAAGTGTGACTGGTGCGGGGTCGAACCCACGTGAAATGGACGGGGCCTCTTGTTTTTCAAATGGCATTCCACAATCAAATGTCGAAACAAACTCTACATGGTTTAAATGGACGTGTTTACAAAGCGGTACTTTGACCTTTACGATAACACCCACTTTCTTAGATGACGATATTGATTTTATTGTCTATGAAATGTATAATGGTATTCAAGACTGTAATAGCCGAACTATTGTGCGATGTATGGCAACGGGTGAAACACCTGGTGTCTGCAAAATTCATGGACCGACAGGCTTGCGCGATGGCGAAACAGATGTATCTGAACCTTCGGGCTGCGGTCCAGGTCAAAATGGTTTTGTCAAACCTTTGGATATGGTGGCAGGTAAAAGTTATGTTTTGGCAATTAATAATTTTACGAGTACAGGCAATGGTTTTAATATCGAATTTGGTGGTACAGGCACTTTCGTGGGTCCAGAAGCCAAAATCAATTTCAGCAAATCATCTAAAAAACTCTGCCTTGGCGAAGATATCACTTACACCGATGCTTCCACGTTTTCAGCAGGTCAAATCGCCAAACGGCAATGGCGTTTTGGCAAAGATGCTTCGGTTGATACCGCCACTGGAGTCGGTCCTTTCAAGGTTTTTTATAAAAGCCCAGGTTGGAAAGCCGTTGTTTTGACCGTTACGACTGACAGAGGTTGCCAAGTAACGACTATTTTGGACTCTGTTTTTGTCGAAGGTTTTAAATACGACAGCCTTGTCCGACAACCGACTTGTGATTTGGGGAACAACGGCATGATTCGCTTGCGGGTGACGAATTGCGGACGTGCACCCATTCTCTATAATTGGGAAAATACGGGTTTTACGACAAGGGACTCCCTCAGTAATTTGCAGAAAGGGACTTACCGAGTGGCTATAACCGACTCTTCGCGGGTGTACATTGATACGTTTGTTTTCCGTGTTAGTCCCTTGGAAATTGCTCTCGATACAGCTGTACCCGCCGTAAAAGCCCCTTCCTGTTTTGGGTTTCAGAACGGGCAAATTACGCTCAAACCTGTCACAGGACGTGCGCCCTACGAATACAGTTGGAATGGAAGACCGTGGACGCTTGACAACGTTCTCTCAGCCCTCGGTCAAGGGCAAGTGAGCGTCAATATACGCGATGCGAATGATTGTAAAGGTTCATTTACCTTCGATGTCATTGCCCCTCCAAAGCTCGAAGTCAGTGTGGACACCATCAATATATCGTGTTATGGCTTGACCAATGGTAAAGCCATTGCTAAACCTGCGGGCGGCGTGGGCAGCTATCGGATAAATTGGAGTAATGGCGCATTGGGTGATACGGCTGTTAATTTGAGAAAAGGTAACTATAATGTGACCGTTTTTGATAAAAATGATTGCATGACAACAACGAGTGTAATGATAAATGAGCCACCTCAAATCCTTTTGACCGCTACACGTATCAAGCCTTCAAAGTGTTATGGTGACTCAACGGCTGAACTAGTGGTACGTGGGTCAGGTGGCACACCGCCTTTTAGGTACTCCATTGACGGTGTGCGTTTCCAAAGTGACTCGTCTTTTTTGAAAATTCCAGCTAAAAAATACAGCGTTGTCGTTCGTGATTCGACGGGTTGCAAAACAACTTATGATGTTGTCGTGCCGCAACCCCCTCAATTATTGGTTAATGCTGGACCTGATTTGGAAATTGATTTGGGTTATTCCGCAACATTGCGTGCCGTTGTCGTACCGACTTCAAAATCAGTGAGTTATATATGGATACCGCAAGACACAACACTGAATTGTAAAAACTGTCCAACGGTCGTCGTTACACCTTTTAAGACAACAACTTACCGAGTTTCAGTGAAAGATTCGACAAATTGTACGGCTTTTGATGAAGTTTTAGTGCGGATATTAAAACGCCGCCCTATTTATATTCCCAATGTTTTTTCGCCGACTGGCGATGGGGTCAATGACTTTTTTATAGCTTATGGCAATGTGGCTGCTGTACGTATCAAAACAATGAAAGTATTTGACCGTTGGGGCGGTTTGGTTTTTTCAGGAGAAAACCTACCGCTTGGCGGCGACCGAGTGGGTTGGGATGGTAGATTAAACAATAAAGAGCTCACTGCGGGTGTTTATGTCTATTTTTTCGTGATTGAATTTGTAGATGGTGAAGAAGTATTGTTTAAAGGTGATGTGACGCTTATGCGTTGATAATCAAATGTTTATAGAAACAAAAAACGCTTTTCGACCCAAATCGAAAAGCGTTTTTTATTTTTTTATACACCTCCGTATCCTTTCATTTTTCTTAACTTTGCGTCCGTTTATTCAATTTTTAAAAAAAGTGACGACAATGAATGTATTAAAAACGATTCTAACAACCCTCTCGTTTTCAACTCTATTATTCTTTTTAAGCTGCCAAACAGCAGAAAAAACCAATCCAAATTTTCAACAAGACGCAGCGAATCCAGAGTTTTTGCACAAATCATTCATGGGTTTGAGCCAAATTATCAAGCATGATTTGTTTCCACCGATGATTGCCTCACGTATATATGCCTATGCCCATATCGCTGCATACGAAGCCCTCAATGCACAGACCCCTCAGTATATCAGCCTTGCGGGGCAGTTGAAAGACTTCCCTGAAATGCCCAAAGCAGAGGCAGGGAAGGAGGTTTGTTTGCCGCTCGCTGCAATCAAAGCTTATTTCAAAGTGGGTAAACAATTGACTTTTTCAGGTGACAGTATGGATGTTGATTGGGACAGAATGATGGTTGAATTTAAGAAGGTAGGCATCCCAAAAGCTGTTTTTGAACGCTCAATCGCTTTGGGAGACACCATTGGAGGCGCCGTCTTGAAATGGGGCGCGGGCGACAATTATGGCGCCATACGCTCTATGCCTAAATACAGCATAAAACAACGAGACGAATCGGTTTGGCGACCCACAATGCCCGATTATGCAGATGCCCTCGAACCTAATTGGAACAAAATGCGCCCATTGACGCTTGACTCGGCAGCACAATTCAAACCTGTACGCCCAACACCTTTTGATACTGTAAAAACAAGTAAGTTTTACAAAGAGGCTTTTGAAGTCTATAAAACGGTTGCCGACTCAACGCCTGAACGCATCGCAACGGCTTGGTATTGGGATGATAATCCTATCGCGACGCTCACCGCGGGGCATTTCATGATTGTTAGAAAAAAATTCACACCCACAGCACATTGGCTTTGGATGACGATGTATGCTTGTCGAGAAAAAAAGAAAAATATTTTTGAGGCATCAGAAGCTTATACTAAAGTGAGTATTGGCTTGTTCGATGTGTTTATTAGTTGTTGGGATGAAAAATATCGTTCGGAAGTCATTCGTCCAGAGACGTATATCGGCAAATATATTGAGCCACAATGGATGCCTATCCTTGTCACGCCACCGTTCCCTGAATACACAAGCGGTCACTCGTGTGCATCAGGTGCAAGTTCAACGATATTAACGTCGGTTTTTGGTGAAAATACAGCCTATACAGATAGTACAGAATTGCAATTTGGTTTAGCACCACGTCATTTCAAATCGTTCTATGAAGCCGCAGACCAAGCAGCTGTTAGCAGAATGTACGCAGGTATTCACTATCGTCCAGCTTGTGAAGTGGGTCTTACGCAAGGGCGAGCTGTCGGCAATTATGTTTTGAGTAAAATAAAAACACGAAAGTAGCCCCCTCAGTATTTTTATTGAATAAAAAGAAAAGCGCGCTCCCAACAAGGAACGCGCTTTTACTTTTTATCACCCCCTCAGTATAATTGTCAAAAATGATGAATAACTAAGAGACCAATGACTATTTTATTGTTTTTGCCATTTCTGCGTATCAACAACTTTACCATTGGCGCGAATGACGACGAGGTAAATACCATTGTGTACGTTTGACAAATTATCCAAAGTCTGCATATAGTTACCCGCTTCTTGGTTACCACCGTCGAAACGACTAACGATTTGTCCTTGTAAATTCATCAATTCGAGTTTAACATTGGCTTCATTTTCCAATTTATAAGCGACTTGAACAAAGTCACTGCCTGGATTTGGATAAATACCAAACTCACTGATGTATTTTGTTTTGTCATTGAATTGTGTAGAAGCGGGTTCAATAGAAAGGCAGCCCTTTGTTATAAAAGTCAGTACTTCGCTTTCAGATAAACTTGTCGCACTACAATTCCGCAAAACACGCCATTGATACGTTGTGCATTTAATCAAACCTGTGATACGCACAGGGAAATTGTTAGCTGTAACAGCTGTTAAAACAATTGAAGTCCAAACAGATGTACCTGCAACACGATATTGAACAGTATAATATTGACCTGCAATGAAATTGAATTTTACGGAGGCTTCTGTATTATTGAGAACTTCAGAAGCCAAACCTATTGTTCTTTCACAAGTTGCTGGACAGCCAAGTGTCTCAAATGTGGCGGTAACGATTTCACTGACAGATGTAGTTGAACACACTGTTTTGACCTGTACTTTGTATTTTTTGCAAAGAGTCAAACCTGTTAGTGTGTAAGTATTGCCCGTAACAGCCGCTTCGCGTGTGAAGCTGCCGTCTTCACTAACCACCAAGAGTTTGTAGTTAGCTACGACATTCGTTGCGCCTATCCAAGAGATGACAGCCGTCGCATCCGTCACAGAGACCTGTACATCCCTCGGTGCGGCACAAACTGCCTCACAACCAGTCGTTTTAAATTTTTGTACTTCACTCTCAGATAAACTTGTTGCGCTACAATTTCTCAAAACACGCCATTCATAGCTTGTACATTTAATCAAACCTGTGATACGCACAGGGAAATTGTTAGCTGTAACAGCTGTTAAAACAATTGA
>JANMJN010000273.1:0-3396 GCA_031371355.1 Saprospiraceae bacterium | reverse complement strand
TGGAAAATATCATTGAACGTGCCATCATCCTAAGCCGCGATGGTGTGCTGGAATATGGAGATTGGTTGCCTACCCAAAAGCAAGCTAACAAAGCAAATACACCCAAACAAAAATTAGACATTGCGGAGGTTTTCCAAAAAGCGGGCAATATTGTGGCAATGACCGGCGACGGTGTGAACGATGCCCCCGCTTTGAAAAAAGCCGATGTCGGTATTGCAATGGGACTGAGGGGTACGCAAGTGGCGAAAGAAACTGCAAATATTGTGGTCAAAGACGATTCTTTTGCGTCAATTGTTAAAGCGGTGGCACAAGGCAGGGTTATATTTCAGAACATTCAAAAGTTCGTGATTTACCTTGTTTCGTGCAATTTGAGTGAGATATTTGTGGTGACGACCATTGGTTTTGTGATGCCTGCGGCAACGCTTTTGCCTTTACAAATCTTGTTTTTAAATATGGTGACAGATGTATTTCCTGCTTTAGCCTTAGGTCTCGGCAAAGGCGATAAAACAGTGATGGAGTTGCAACCCAAAGACCCCAAAAACGCTATTATTTCTAATCGAAAATGGGTTGATATTGTTTTATACGCCCTTATGATGACGTTTTCCGTTCTTGCAGCCGTCATTTATTGCAAAAAATACATCACAGATGAGAGTCAAGTGGCAAATAATGTGGCATTTATCACTTTGGCTTTTGCACAACTTTTTCATGTCTTCAATATGTCCTCTCCACACGCGAAATTGTTTTTAAATGATATAAGTAAAAACGTATTTATTTGGTTGGCGATTTTGATTTGTACGGGCTTGATGGTGCTTGTTTATGTTGTGCCGCATATCAATGACGTTTTGGGTTTATCGGATTTGTCGCTTGAAGTGTGGGCAATGTGCCTTGTTGCGAGTTTATTGCCGTTGTTGTTTGGGCAGATTTACAAAAGGATTTTTGGTAGGTAAACTCAGTTTTGCCCCATAAAATTCAAACAACGCATCCTAATCGTGACCCACGACCAAAGTTTTGCTTCAAAAACGCACCGAACCATCGAAATGGAAGATGGGCGTATTGTTTCGGGTCAGAATGTTGTAAGTACAAATGTGTGAATATTGCAAACTATACACAGAATTTTGTAACATATACCTTTTCTTGAATGCCCACCTTTGCAAAGTCATAAATTGTTTGTTTTCATCAAACAGAACAAACGATATGACAGGTTGAAAATAATCAATAACAAACCTATCTACAAACAGATCTATCTAAAATGATAAAAAATCTACTTAGCTTATCTACAGTAACCATTCTGTTCCTAACGCCTTATGTCTGCTTCGGACAAACACCGAACTTGGGTGCATCATCGAGTTTCGCACTTTTCACGTCCGTTGGGGCGGTCAACAACACAGGAGCAAGTGTTGTCACGGGAGATATTGGCACAAATGTCGGCGCATTTAATGGTTTTCCTCCAGGTACGGTCATAGATGGCAATATGCACGTTGCAAATGCGACATCTGCTTCTGCAGCAACTGCTGTTGACGCCGTTTACACTTATTTGAGTGGATTGACGGGTGGCACGACAGAAACTGCACCGCTGGGTAGCGGTCAAGTGTTTACCGCAGGTATTCACACAATAACGACGGCAGCAACGTTGAACGGTGATTTGATTTTGGACGGGCAAAATAATCCGAATGCCGTGTTTGTTATACAAATAAATGGGGCTTTCACCACAGGTGTTTCTTCTAATATTATTCTAAAAAATGCTGCGTCGTTGTGCAACGTGTATTGGCAAATCAACGGACTTGTTACGCTCGGAAGCAATTCAACTTTTAGAGGAACAATGGTTGTTAATGGCGCCATCAATTTATCCACGGGTGCAACGATTATCGGTCGAGGACTTTCTCGGCAAGGCGCTATTTCGTTGAACACCAATACCGTCTCTATCAGTTTACCCGCAACAGCATCCGTCATTACTGCCGCAACTACGACCACATTTTGTGCGGGCGGTAGTGTGGTTCTTTCAGGAAATAACGGCGGCGTATGGAGTAACGGCGCAACTACACCGACGATAACGGTGACAACAAGCGGCGATTATTCGGTTACAAATACAAATAATTGCAGTGTTACGTCCAATCATATTGTCGTTACAGTGACGCCATTAGCAACCGCTTCGGTTCTTACGGTAACTACACCGACTATTTTTTGTGCGGGAAACAGCGTTGTTATATCGGGCAACGTCGGCGGTATTTGGAGCAACGGCGCAACAACACCGACGATAACGGTAGTTGTCACGGGTGATTATTTTGTCACAAACACAAATGCTTGTGGCGATGTCGTGTCAAATCACATCATCATAACCGTCAATCCATTGCCTTTTGCAACAACAGGGGCTGCCACAACGGTCTGTAACGGTGGCAGTGTAACACTTGGAACAGCTTCTATTGCAGGGCATACTTACGCATGGTCGCCAACCGCAGGGCTATCTTCTTCAACAATCAGTAATCCTGTTGCGACCCCCTCAGTAACAACGGTTTATACATTGACAGAAACCATTACAGCAACTGGTTGTCAAAGAACAAATGACATTACAGTCACCGTTGGCGCATTGCCGACTTGTACGATTACGGGCAATAGTTCTATCTGTTCAGGATTCACAACCCAATTGTGTGCTTTTGGTTTTGCCACTTATTTGTGGAGTACAGGTGCAACAACGGACTGTATTACGGTCAGTGCAGCAGGAACATACTCTGTTATTGTCACAAATGCAAGTGGTTGCAGTAGCACTTGTACGAAGGTTGTCACGGTAAATACACCAACTTGTAGTTGTGAGTGTCGATAGAAAAGTGTGAATAATATAACTTATACTAAAAGTTGTGTAACACCTCCTTCTTTTAAGTCACTCACTTTTGCACCATCAAGAAAATTAATTCTTGATAAACTAAAATTCAATTCTTATGAAAAATGAAAATCATAGCAATGAAAATTCTAATTGTTCTCACTTCGCACAGTGAGTTAGGTAACACAGGCAATAAAACGGGCTTTTGGATTGAGGAATTTGCCGCACCTTATTATGCTTTGAAAGAGGCAGGTGCAGAAATCACGATCGCTTCTCCCAAAGGTGGACAACCTCCGATTGACCCTAAAAGTGACGAACCGAGTAGCCAAACGCCCGCTACCATTCGCTTCAAAGCGGACACGGCGTTGCAAAAAATACTGGCACACACCCAAAAATTATCTGATATATCAGCAGATGATTTTGATGCCGTTTTCTATCCAGGTGGACATGGACCACTGTGGGATTTGACGAGCGATACCGCTTCCATTAAGTTGATTGAAGCCTTTTGGAAAAGCAAAAAACCAATTGCCACAGTTTGTCATGCCATCATGTGGGGTTTGCTGATTGCCGTGGGTTTCGCC
>JANMJN010000271.1:0-4869 GCA_031371355.1 Saprospiraceae bacterium | reverse complement strand
TGATGGACAATCTGCAACCGACCCCCAGGCGGCGGGCAAACTCATGCAAGGTGTCAAAGACGAGCGGCTTGTCAATATCGTGAAAGGCGGCATTGTGTTCGCAGGCAAAAAAGCTAAAATTGCCAATGTCGGTTGGTGTTTTGGCGGTGGTTTGTCATTGCAATCTGCTCTTTTAGGTGGCAAACAGACAGTTGGTTCCGTCATGTATTACGGTATGCCTGAAAAAGATGTAGAAAAATTGAAAACATTGAACAGCGATGTTTTAGGTTTATTTGCGACCGAAACTCGGATTTCTAAAGAAGTTATTGAAGAATTTGCTGCCAATATGAAAACTGCTGGAAAAAAATTAGAATACAAAATTTTCAATGGCGTTCACGGCTTCGCTAATCCAAGTAATCCTAAATATGACGAGGCTTTGTCAAAAGAGGCTTATGGGATGGCTTTGGGGTATTTGAAAAAGAGATTAAAAAGCTAATAAGGAAATAATGAACGATAAATGATGAACGATGAATGTTAAGACATAGATTGAGGATATTTTGAATTCAGCGCGATTCATTTTATTTTAACCATTTGCTTTAATACTTTAGTAATCAATTTATTACGATTGAAATTACACAAAAGATGGCTGTCTCACAAAAGGTTTGAGACAGCCATCTTTATTAAATAACAAAATTAATAGGTTCATCAAAATCCTTATTCGTTCTGACTTTGACTTCACTTTTATGATAAACCAGTGAGTTCGGTGGCACCCCCTCAGTAAGCCAGACGTTACCACCGATGATAGAGTCTTTACCGATAATGGTTTGCCCACCTAAAATCGTTGTACCCGAATAAATAACAACATTATCTTCAATTGTCGGATGCCGCTTGTGGTTTGCTTCTTCTTTTTTGACGCTCAATGCGCCTAAGGTTACGCCTTGGTAAATTTTCACATTATTGCCAATGATACACGTTTCACCAATCACGAGGCCTGTACCGTGGTCAATAAAAAAACCTGACCCAATCGTTGCCCCAGGATTGATGTCTATACCCGTTTGGCTATGCGCCCACTCCGAAATCATACGTGGCAAAATGGGTATTTTTAACAAATATAACTCATGCGCAAAGCGATAAACAGCAATGGCATAAAATCCTGGATAAGCGGCAATGACCTCTTCAATACTACTTGCAGCAGGGTCAAAAGCTAAAATAGCTTCTGCATCTTTTCGCAATTCTTTGTAAATCACAGGAATACGAGAAAAATATTCTTTTACTATATTATCAATAGGTGCCAATTCATTTTCAAGCGGTACGAGCAACTCCCATAATTGAAGCTCAAGTTGACGAATTTCTAATTCGCCCACAGCCTCTGCACATCTGACAGGAAAAAGAATGTCAATGAGACGGTCTATCCATTCATGCGCCTTTTTTTTATTGGGCAATGGGCGCAGTTGCTGCCGATAGTGTTCATGTATCTTTTTGACAAGACTTTGCGCTTCGGTCATATCCCTATTATGACGAGATTGAGTTATTAGTTCCATTTGAATATCGTTAGAATTAATCATTTATTAACTATTTGACAAAAATGAAACGAATTTCAAGCCAAAAAGATGAGTCACTTTCGATAAAAAAGAGAATAGAATAGATAAAAGGTCATTTCAAGGCTTTTAAGCCTTTTTTGTTGAAGCGATATATTGAGCCGCAGCATCCAATTCTTCATAAAAGTCCTCATTATAAGCTCTTATCAACGTATCTTTCAGAAATTGATAAACAGGCACTTGATGCTCTGCACCGAGTTGACAAGCATCAGAGCAAATATCCCACCGGTCATAGTTCAGGGCTTCAAAACCAGTTTGTTTAGACATTCGGATAGGATACAAATGGCATGAAATAGGCTTTTGAAAGTCCGTAGCCCCTTCTTTCCATGCTTTTTCAATGCCACATTGAGCCACGCCGTTACGCTCAATAACTAAATACGCACACCTACCATCGGGCAATAGTTGTGTACCATTTTGTTCCATACCTTTAAAAAACTTATATCCCCCCTCAGTATCTATTTTGTTTTGACCTTCTTCTGTTAAAAAAGGACGTACATTATCATAGATATCGTCTAAAATATCCAACTCTTCGTCAGCCAGGGGAGCACCAAAGTCACCTTCCCAACAACACGCACCTTTGCATTTTGACAGGTTACAGATAAATTGTTCTTCGACCAGTTCGTCGCTAACAAGTACATCTTGAATGATAATCATCTTTTTTGTCGCAAAAATAAGAAAAACGGTCAGTACTGTGGTACTGACCGTTTTTTAAATTCATTAGAATTGTATTTCTAAATTTTAAGCATTAATAAGACCAAAGGTCATGCTCATAATTGAATATTTCCGCTTTAATTTTTTCACCTTCGAGCAACAGGTCAATACCTTGCAAATAGTCCTGTAAACGACGGTTGTGAACGTTTGACTCTTTCCAAACATAGCTTGAAAAACGGCGTTGCTCAAAAAGGTCTTCCCAAGACATCGGATTTGAATCATTCCCTTCAATAAAAGCACGATGACGTGCTAAATACTCGCGGCAATCAGGATAACGAATCCAGAATAAAGGTTGCTCGTATAGAAATTCACCCGCTTCGTTGGTCACATCTTTCAGAGGTGCAATACCCAAAATGCGCACCTTGAGCACTGAATATTGACGATCGAAGTACCAATCTTCTTTGACACGGTAACGCTTGATGTCGTCTGGGTTGATTTTATTATAAACAACTTTGTATTTTGTTTCGTAAGTCGTTGGGTCAATCTGGATAATAGTATCAGCATGGCTCAAAATACTTGCTAGTTCTTGTGATGACATCTTATACCAGAACTTGTCGTTGTCCGCTTTGTAAGCCTTGATTGCTGTATCTTGATTAATTCCTTTCATCAAGACCGTAAAAAAGGGCATTTCGGGATATATAAACGGTAAGTTTATCTTTTCGCGAACATCTATGACACGCCAAACACGTTTGCTCCACAAAATATCCGCTTCACGGACAGGCTCCCATGGTAAAAGTTGTTTGTCGAGAATCAACTTTCTTTCAATGATACCATCAAGAGGTGCATCCACGTCAGGTGGAATATCGCCAATATTGTCGGCAGGTTCTACCTTAACGGCTGTTGTTCCCCCAGGTTGTTGAGTCGTCGTGGAAGACGACGTTGTTGTTGCCGCGGGGAATTGAGTCGTCGTGGAAGATGACGTTGTTGTTGCCGCAGGGAATTGAGGCTGTGTTGTCGGAGTCGTTGCAGGCTTTACAGGAGTCGTCGCGGGCTTTGCTGGAGTCGTTGTTTTATTACCACCCGTAAAATCCGGAAACGCATCATTTGTATTTGTCTTCACCTCTTCGGGAACTTGGGCAACTGCAACACTTATCATTAAGCTGAAAGCTGCCAAACTAAACCATTTCATTGCTGACTTCATGTTACTGAAAACCGTGTTTTTGATGAAAAAAGACTTTTTTTTGTCTGAATACTGAGGGGGGTATTGATTCAAATATAAGTAGAAAACGCACCCATCCAGCTTTTTATTTTGTAAAAAATGTTAAAACTAAGAATGGGTGCGTTTATAAAAAATTACTTGATGTAATAACTGATAGAACATACGTCACGCGCTATCTGATCACCTGGGCAACGCGCTTTAATGTTCAAAAACTGATAAAAATCGCCCGGTTTCGCCATTCGGCAATACCTTTCAGCTTCTGCATTAGATGGTCCAGAAACATTCGCTTGTTGTGGGTCTTGACGCCGTTCAACACGAACAAGAACATAACTTTGAATGCTACACTTCGCATCAAAATCAAAGTTCTCAAGTTTTGCAATGACGCCAGAGTTGGCTGCCATCTGTCCACTTCCTAAGAAGTTAGATTTTCTATCAAAGTCAACAGACAAAACTGGCACTGGGTTCGGAATAGGCTTTACACGGAATTTTTTCTGAACATTCAAGCCTCCTGGGGCAGTCAAATTAATGGTTGCTTCACCAGGACGATTGACACGCACCATATAGTTGTTGTCATTTACTTTATTCATAGTCTCACAACCAGAGCAACTGACTTTTAATTCATTGGAGGACACACCGGCTGCAGAAACAGCAATCGGGTTATCAACACCAATATAGAAAACATTCATTTTTTCTGCTGAAACGGTCGCGGATTTTTCACCGACTTCGTATTCAAACTCACCTTCAACAGTTTTTGTTACGCCAGTCAACGGATTTTTGATACTCGCTGAAGCTTTAACAGTCTGTTTTCCGATGCCACTTGGTGTAGTTTCGTAATGTGCAACACCGTCTATCATACCTAAACCAGAACCATTTACGCTAATACTCACGCCAGTACCAGGGTTCGAACTGTAAGCAGCAAGATATACATCCGCCTCAAATTTATCACCGCGAATCAAATAAGATTTCTTGGGCGAGATAGCGACTTTGAATTGGTCTAATTTGATTTCTTTACCACCAACTAAGTCAAAGAAATAGTTCAACAAAGCGGTTTCAGACGTTTTGGCATCCGAAACAAATTTTGTTAACGTCGGCATAACAGCCGCTACAGGCATCTGCTTGAATTTCAAATCTGTCCAGTTGGCAGCTTTTGAGTCTGATGGAATAGCATCCACTTGTAAAGCGATTTGATTCTGAAACTCCTTATTCTTAACTGGATCAGTAACCAGTGCTAAGAATTTCAGGCGTGTCTCAGCAATTTTTTTCTCAAGTTCTTCGCCCTTCTTCTCATTAATGAAGAAGTTAGTTGGCACATCTTTGTCTTTGTAACGAACAGGGCGACCATCTGTATGGTGAGGGTCAACTCCTCCTGCACGAGTCGTCAATTCAGAGACAATAGAGCTGATATAAGATTCAAAATCCTTT
>JANMJN010000235.1:0-4541 GCA_031371355.1 Saprospiraceae bacterium | reverse complement strand
GAAGGCAAAGAGGACGGTTTTTATGTTGGCACAACTGTTATTGATTATGTTACGCCCGATATGGCTATTGCTAAAGAAGAAGTTTTTGGTCCCGTCATCAGCATCATGCGCACCAATTCCATTGATGAGGCTTTGGCGATTGAAAATGCCAATCCTTACGGCAATGCCGCTTCGGTTTTTACTCAAAATGGTGGTTTTGCACGTTATATTATGGAACGTGCTTCGGCGGGTATGGTCGGTGTCAATATTGGCGTACCTGTTCCCCGCGAACCCTTTTCTTTTGGTGGTTGGAACGATTCACGGTTTGGTGTCGGCGATATTACAGGCAAAAGTTCGATTGAGTTTTGGACAAAATTAAAGAAAACGACGACTAAGTGGAATGCGGAGGCGAAGACGAATTGGATGTCATAACAATTTAATTTAACACATAGACTCATAGCACACATAGATTCATAGAAAACAAACAAAAAGGCTATGTTTTCTATGAATCTATGTGTTAAACAAAATGTCTTTTATGGCAAAAATAGACGAAATACCCATATTTTATGCGCCCGACAGAGCCACTTGGCGCACCTGGCTGCTTGAAAACCACGAAAAATCAACAGGTGTATTCCTGTTGTCGTTTCGTAAAAGTTCAAGTACCACCTCAGTAAAATACGAAGAAGCTGTTGAAGAAGCCTTGTGTTTTGGTTGGATCGACAGCGCAGAACGGAAAGTAGATGAGTCAAGTTCTAAACTCCTTTATACACCGCGCAAACTCAAAAGCAATTGGTCTACCTCGAACAAAATACGCATTGACAAGCTGATTACTGAGGGGTTGATGATGCCCGCAGGTTTGGCAAAAGTAGAATATGCCAAGCAAAACGGGACTTGGGATGCTTTGAATGACGTTTCAGAAGGCATAATTCCACCCGATTTGATGGTGGCTTTTGAACGAAACCCTCCAGCATTAGAGCATTGGGAACAGTTTTCAAAATCAGTTCGCAAAGGTATTTTAGAATGGATTTTGAACGCTAAAACGCCTGAAACACGAGCGAAACGAATATTGGAAACTGCAACTTTAGCAGCGCAAAATGTGAAAGCGAATCAGTATGTGAAGAAAACATAAGCCCTCAGTCCCGAAAGCATCGGGATTCGAAATATTTTTCCTTAAATTTGCTATCAAAATAAAGAGAAATGAGCCACGCAACAACCATTTACGGATTGACACATCCGAAGTTAACCATTGTCGCTGACGAAATGTCAGAAGATGAGTTTTTCTATTTTTGTCAACAAAACCCAAACTTGCGGATTGAACGCGAGGCGGATAAAAAAATAAAAATTATGGAACCAACAGGAAACGAAAGCGGATTTTATGAACTTGAAGTCAGTAGTGAAGTCCGCAATTGGGCAAAAGCCGACAAATCAGGTATCGCATTTAGTCCAAGTACAGGTTTTACAATGCCAACAGGGGCTGTTAAGTCACCCGATGCGTCTTGGTTGCCACTTCATGAATGGTTGAAACTTCCAGCAGAAGACCGTAAAAAGTTCACCCATGTTTGTCCCTATTTTGTCGTAGAAGTCCGTTCTGAAAACGATAGTTTGGTTGATTTGCAACATAAAATGCTTGAATGGATAGAAAATGGTGTCAAATTGGGTTGGCTCATAGACCCTAAAACACGTACAAGTTATATCTATCGTGCCAATGGTTCAATGGAAACCGTTGAAGGTTTTGATAAAAAACTATCGGGTGAAGATGTCTTAAAAGGGTTTGAACTCGATTTGTCTTTGTTGATTTTGCCCGAATAATACCCCTTAATATTTGAACTTCTTTTCCTAACTAAATACAATCAAATTAATATGCTCACTGAAACGCTCGAAGAAACAGGCATTGACCGCGCCGAAATCGTCCAAAACAACCTCGATTACACCTTGTTTTCATGGTCAAAACAAGCAGGATTAAATCCCATCGCCATAGAACGTGCTGAAGGCGTTTATATGTACGACTACAATGGCAAACGCATTCTCGATTTTTCATCTGGCTTGATGAATGTTAATATTGGGCATGGCAATCAACGGGTAACGCACGCCGTGGCAAAACAAATGCAGGAAGTCAGCTACGTCACGCCGAGTTGCGTCACGAAAGTTAGGGGTGATTTGGGCAAAAAACTGGCTTCTATTACGCCCGAAGGTTTGAACAAAACCCTTTTCACCGTTTGTGGTGCCACGGCTATTGAAAACGCAATGAAATTGGCGCGGCAATATACAGGACGGCATAAAATAATCGCCCGTTATCGGGCATATCATGGCGCAAGTTACGGTGCAATGACGGCAGGTGGCGACCCGCGTAAATTACCGAGCGACAGCCAACAAGTGCCAAATGTCATTCATGTCGAAGATCCGTTTTGCTACCGTTGCCCTTTTGGTCAAAAGGGTCATAATTCATGTCAATATGAATGTACAAGCCACATCGAGCGAGTAATTGAATTTGAAGGTCCTGAAAACGTGGCGGCGATACTCATGGAAGGTGAAAGCGGTTCATCGGGCTGTATCAAATACCCCCCTCAGTATTGGCGCAAATTGAGAGACCTTTGCGATAAACACGGTATTTTATTGATTTCTGATGAAGTCATGTCAGGTTTTGGACGCACAGGCAAATGGTGGGGCGTGGACAACTTCGGCGTTGTGCCCGATATGATTGCCACTGCAAAAGGTATTACAGCAGGTTATTTGCCGTTGGGCGCACTTATTGTCAGTGATAAAATTGCGGCACATTACAACGACCGTCCTTTGATGTTGGGTTTAACTTATTCCGCACACCCCGTTTCATGTGCCGCTGGTTTAGAGACGTTGCAAATATATCAAGACGATAATTTGGTTGAAAATGCCGCAAAAATGGGCAAATACCTTGATGCTCAAGTCGTTAAACTCATAGAAAAACATCCATCTATCGGCGATTGGCGCAATACGGGCTTGCTCGGCTGCCTTGAATTGGTCAAAAATAGAGAAACGAAGGAACCTCTCGCGCCTTTCAATGCAAAGCCTTCTGAAATGGGCATTATGCCAAAAGTCGCTGCTAAATTGACGGAACTCGGTATGTACACCTTTGTCCGTTGGAATTATATTTTCATCGCCCCGCCTTTGATTGTAACGGAAGCGCAAATAGATGAAGGATTAGCGATGATATCGGAGGCTTTGGCGATTGCGGATACAGTTTGTGTTTAACTAAAAAACCAGAAAATAATAATGGAATTTAAAAATGACCAAAAGGTAGAAAGCACCATTCGCTACGTTTATTACTTCATTTCAGCGATTTTGTGCGTGTTTTTGATTTTGTTGACCGACAAAATTCTCGATGATTTGGGTAGCTCGGTTAAGAGACCGACTCAAGCTCAATTTGAGAATATAGTCTTGCAAGACTCCTTAAATGCGGTCAAAAAACCGCTAACAATTCAAACGGAGGAATACGCCACACGTACCGAACAATTGCAGAAAACAGCGCGTTTGGCAGAAGAAAAGTACGAAAATGCCAAAGAATCCTTCGATAATTGGCTAAAAGCAAGGGAAACGATTGGCGCACCGTCGCAAGATAAAGAAGTTATCAGTCGCGCTGAACGACTTGACGATTACTATAAAATCAAACAAGCTTGGAGCAAACAATTGTCGTTGTTGCAAGACACGACTCAAATGATTCAGAGCCGACTCAACGCCCTTGATGAACAGGTAGAAACAGACCGTAACCACGCGCAAACCGCCTATTCAAAAGCACTGCAACGCTACGAAGTCAAGGTCTTTTTCATTCGTTTACTGTTCATTTTACCTATTTTGGCATTGGGCATTTTCTTTTATGTTCGGTATCGTAAACATAAGTTCTGGCCCCTTTATCTCGGCTTTACCTTCTTTTCTTTGTATGCTTTTTTTGTCGGCTTAATCCCTTATTTGCCTTCTTATGGTGGATATGTGCGTTATAGTGTCGGTATTTTATTGTCATTAGCAGGTGGCTATTATGCCATAAAAAACATTCGAAGCTACCTCGAACAACGTCGAGCTGCGCTAAAATTGTCAACCGATGAACGCTCCAAAAATGTAGAATCGGATACCGCATTCAAGGCTTATGACCAGCATATTTGCCCATCATGTGGTAAGGATTTTATTTTTAAAAATTGGCATTTACATAAACCAACAGGCAATGAAGTAAGTTTTTCGGTGTCCAATTATTGCCGCCAATGTGGTTTGCAATTGTTCAAAAAATGTACAAGTTGTGGTGAAAATCGTTTTGCTCATTTGCCTTATTGCTCAAATTGTGGTGTGACAAATACCGACAGTACCCCCTCAGTATAATTGATTCATCTGCTTTAACAAAAAAATGAAAAAAACAATAGTAATAGTAGGCGCCACAGGAAATTTAGGTGGTAAAATTGTCAATGCATTATTAACTAAAGAAGCTGAAGTTAAAGCTATTGTCCGTTTAGAGACAGACATAAAAAAAATAAATGAGTTAGAACAAAAAGGTGTCAAAGTCTTTCAGGTAGATACCCGTAATAAATCGGAGATTTCAAAAC
>JANMJN010000223.1:0-2137 GCA_031371355.1 Saprospiraceae bacterium | reverse complement strand
ATTTTGAATCGGGATGACTGAAATACCAACCTGAAACCGCCGCCGTCGGATACATCGCAAAACTTTCGGTTAAGGTGATGCCCGCATTTTCTTCGGGTTTGAGGAGTTGCCACAAGGTCCCTTTTTCCGTGTGTTCAGGACAAGCAGGATAGCCCGGTGCAGGTCTGATGCCTTTGTATTCTTCTGCGTTGAGTTCGTCACTGGTGAGGTTTTCTGTTTGGGCATAAGCCCAAAACTCTTTACGCACGCGCTCGTGCATACGTTCTGCAAAGGCTTCTGCAAAACGGTCTGCGAGAGATTTTAACAAAATAGCGTTGTAATCGTCAAGGTCTTTCTCAAATTTTTCGACCCATTTTTCGATGCCAATACCAGCCGTTGTCGCAAAACCACCGATGTAATCGGTTTTACCGCTTGTTTTAGGTGCAATCCAATCACTTAAGCAGTAATTCGGTTGACCGGGTGCTTTTTGATTTTGCTGACGCAAATGGTGAAGGGTTATTGGGGATTGGGGATTGGTTTTGAGTTCAATATCATCGTCATTAACGCTGTTTGCTTCCCAAAAACCAATGACGGCTTTGGCTTGCAACCACCCCTCAGTAATGATGCGGTCAAGCATCTTTTGCGCATCGTTATAGAGTTTTGTGGCTTCCACACCGACTACTTCATCTGTCAAAATGGCTGGATATTTACCGTGCAATTCCCAAGATTGGAAGAACGGCGTCCAGTCAATATATGGGCGCAATTCAGCTAAATCATAATTTTCAAAAACCTTTGTCCCTAAGAAAGCAGGTTTCGGCGGTGTATAATCCGTCCAATCTACCTTCGTTTTATTGGCACGTGCTTGGCGCAAAGTCAAATACTTTTTTGATGATTTCCGATTGCCGCGCAAAACCCTAACTTGTTCATAATCAGCACGTACAGCGTCTGTATAAGCCTTTTTTACTGAGGGGTCATCTGCCAAAAGCGAACTTGCAACTGCCACAGCACGGCTTGCATCCAGGACGTGAACAGCAATGCCTTTTGTATAATTCGGTTCAATTTTGACCGCTGCGTGTGTCTTAGAAGTGGTTGCGCCGCCAATCATCAAAGGAATCGAAAAATTTTGGCGTTCCATTTCTTTAGCAACGTGTACCATTTCGTCTAAACTTGGTGTTATCAGACCCGATAGACCGATGATATCCACGTTTTCAGCCCTTGCCCTTTGCAAAATCTTTTCCGCAGGTACCATAACACCCATGTCAATAATCTCGAAATTATTACAACCCAACACAACACCGACAATATTCTTACCAATATCATGCACATCGCCTTTGACGGTTGCCATCAAAATTTTTCCTTTTGAAGAACTTTCTGTATTGCCAGTCCGCAATTTTTCGGCTTCGATGAATGGAAACAAATAAGCCACCGCTTTTTTCATAACGCGCGCAGACTTAACGACTTGTGGCAAAAACATTTTGCCCGAACCGAATAAATCGCCGACCACATTCATACCGTCCATCAAAGGACCTTCAATAATATCGAGCGGGGCAGGATACTTCTGCCGAGCCAATTCAGTGTCCGCTTCTATAAATTCATCAATGCCACGCACTAAAGCATGCGTGATGCGTTGTTCCAATGTCAATTCACGCCAAACCAAATCTTTTGTTACGGCTTTGCCGCCAGCACCTTTCAAGGTTTCAGCAAAAGTGGTAAGTGCATCGGTTGCGTTTGGATTTTTATTGAAAATGACATCTTCAACAAGTGTCAATAACTCCTTTGGAATGTCGTCATATACCTCTATCATACCCGCATTGACAATGCCCATGTCCATACCTGCCCTTGTGGCATGGTACAAAAAGACAGAGTGCATGGCTTCGCGCACCTTATCGTTGCCCCTAAAACTGAACGATACATTCGACACTCCGCCCGAAATCTTTGCACCCGGACAACGTTCTTTGATGCCACGACATGCTTCGATAAAGTACATCGCATAATTATTATGCTCCTCAATACCTGTTGCAATCGCAAAAATATTAGGGTCAAAAATGATGTCATAAGGCTTGAAACCGACTTGTTCGACCAAAATTTTATAAGCTCTTGCGCAAATTTCTACTTTTCGTTCTGTTGTATCGGCTTGCCCTTCTTCGTCAAAAGCCAT
>JANMJN010000221.1:0-15515 GCA_031371355.1 Saprospiraceae bacterium | reverse complement strand
AATTGATGAGCAAAATCCTGCTTTGTACAACTTTATACATGCACTTTTTTATTGAGCACAATCGTGGTCATCATAAGCATGTTTCGACCGACGAAGACCCTGCATCTTCAAAATATGGCGAAAATCTCTACGCTTTTTATGTCCGTTCTGTGCGCGACAGTTGGTTGTCGGCTTGGCAAATTGAAAAAAAAAGGTTGGAAAAAGCCAACCAAAACTTTTGGAGTCTCCACAACGAAATGCTCGTTTATCAAATCATTCAAATCTCTTTATTGTCCCTTATTGGTCTTATTTTCAATGTAGAAGTGTTGTTTTGGTTTGTAAATTCAGCCATTATGGGCTTTTTACTCTTGGAAACGGTCAATTACATCGAGCATTACGGTTTGCGTCGTCAAAAGTTAACGGACAAACAATATGAGCCTGTTTTGCCCATTCATTCTTGGAATTCTAATCATGCGTTAGGGCGTGTTTTACTTTTGGAACTCACACGTCATTCTGACCATCATTTTAAAGCGACTCGTAAATACCAAGTTTTGCGGCATTTTGACCACAGTCCTCAAATGCCGGCGGGTTATCCTGCGATGATGTTGTTGGCACTCGTTCCACCACTTTGGTTTAAGGTGATGCACAAAAAGATTGCGGGCTATCGGCAAACGGTTGAAGGGTTTGAATTGGCTTAACCTTCATGTCTCATTTATACCCCCTCAGTAAGTTTTGGGGATTGACTTTACTTGCCGCTTTCACCGATTTGATTTTGAATGGGCATGCAGGCTTTTGATTTTATTTTTGCTTGACTGCGGGCATTGTTTCTCATCTTGATAGGACCTTGTAAAAACAAAAGCAGTTTCAGTCCCTTCCATCATTTTTGTGCGAAAAAACTTTTTTTATGATTTATTGAAACTGAAACACAGCCATTTGAAGGCGCAACAAAAAATGGTTCATTTATCGCTGGATTTAGATTTGATACGCTTGATTGAAGGGTTGAATGCTTGAAAATACTGATCATAGATTCCTTTGGAAGGGGGGATTAGAAGTCGTCGCTAAGATTTCTTAAATTATACTTCACACCAACTTCAATCCAAGCACTAAAGACCACATCACAACAAAGCTCACTACTAAAGAAAGATTGACCAGCAAAGCAGCAACGCGTGAATCGAAGTGCAATTCGTCCGAAAAAGGTAAAATCGTGAGACCGACGGGCAAAACAACGCATACAATCAAAATGCTTTGCGCCAACGAGGGTGGTAACACGGTACACATCAAAGCCACTGCCAGTAAGCCACAGGTATAGCGGATGAGTAAGACTTTACCGACTGCCCACACCTGTTTTTTGTCCAATTCAAAACTCAAATAGATACCCATCAGTAACAAAACGATGGGTTTATTACCTTTTGCTAAAACGTCTAAAAAATCAATACATACATTCGGAACGGGAATGTGTAAAATATTGATGAGCAAGCCAATAGCCATGCCTTGCAAAGGCGGCAGGCGAATTATTTTGTTTAAAATCACTTGGAAATCAACAGTACTGTGTCCTTTCTTTGCAAAATAATTGCCAATCGAGTAAGCTATACCAAAAACCACAACAGTATTGCCAATATCAAACATGATGGCATAAACCAAAGCATCGCGTCCCCAAATTCCTTCGATGATCGGGAACGCAAACAAGCCTGTGTTTAGTCCGCCTGCGCCCATTGTCAACAAACCGCGCATGTTGTTGGGATATTTTCGGAACACAAACCACGCAATGAGCAGCATCATGCTGCCAAACGCAAACGCCCAAATGGGTATCAGAAACAGGCTACTCTCTAACTTAATCCGCATCGTTGAAACGACCATCAAAGCCGGAAATGTCGTATGCATCAAAAAACGAGAAATGGTTTTCCCTTCTTTTTCGCTGATATAGTTAAACTTTTTAAGCAAATAGCCAAAAATAATCATGGCAAGTGTGATTAAAAAGACGTCGTTAGCTTGGTTCATATGAAAAATGGATAGCGGATAGTGGAATATGGCTTTTATACTGAGGGGGGCAAAAAGATGATCATAAGTTTAACCAATAATTCATCTTCAAAACCAACGCCCGATTCTTTCTTTCAAATGGCAGCGTGCCATGATTGTCCGTAAACACGATAAAAAGGTCGGACATCGGTTTGTAACGCCATTGCAAGCGGCTGTTGACGTTAAAATTATTGGCTTGCGTGTTGTATTGCAAAAAAGTTGTCCAGATGAGGTTTTTTGTAAAGCTCAATTCCGTTTTGCTGTTGATAAGATACAGCAAAGATCGCTTATAAGGCTCTGGAAACTGTAAATCATAGCGTTCTAAACGCAAACCGAAAACACCCCACGGGGTTCTGCGATAATTGATGCCGGCACTCATGGACAATTGTTTGCCATTGTAAAACTGACCTACAGTTAGGCGTGTTTCAAACCAAGTGTATTTCCTTTTGTCGGTGCTGTACATAATTGTACCGTTGGTGAAAACATATTTTGCGGGTGGCAATGGTTTGTAATCCGTAAAAGCGGTAAAAACAGGCAGTCTGCTGTCTTCGTTGCTCAAGATTAGGGTCAGTTCTGCTGTGTTTTTGAATCGTATTTCGTTATTGATGTTCAGATTCCTGTTGTTTAAACTATTGTCCAGATTCCAGACGAATTGTAAAAAAGGTTGAAATTTGATGCGAGCGATGGGGTTTGTTTTTGCTGGGAAGTAATTGTAACCAAAAAACGATGTGTTTTGCTTGTAACCTATTTTAAATGAAGTGTCGAGCACAGCATCATAGTTGTCAAGGCGAGGAAAAAAGTCCATACCCGTCGAGTAATTGGGACCGATCAAGCTTGTTTGATTCAAAAACTCCCAGCGTTCGTTGTGGTACCAAAAGCCACCTTCAGCAAAATTGTTTCGATTTTTAACATCATGCTGAATTGAATGATGAATCACCGTCCAAGCATCCCATTGATTGTTTTTTGATGTAAAAGCCAACTCGCCTCCAAGGTCTCGGACATAATCTGTTTTCGAAAATGACCCATCTGAAAAGCCTTGGCGGTTCAAAAAATTCAATTTTATAAACGACCGACCCACCAACGATTGTTGGAAAGCAACTGCCGAATAATTGTACGCTGACTGCCCATCTGTTTTGGCAGTTTGCATATTTAAAGCATTGATACGCAAACTTTTATTCAAATTGCCGCTCAATCTTGCACCAAATTGAATGGGTACACGTTGCCCATTGGCATCTAAACCTATGCGCCTTGAAAAAAAAGGACGCGAAACAGGTGGGCTGCCCAAATCGGATAAAACATCGCTGTTTTCAAGGAAAAAAGTCCGTTTTTCTGGAAAAAACAAGCTGAATCGAGACAAATTTGTCATTTGTACATCCACATCCACCTGCGAAAAGTCTGGATTTATCGTTGCGTCAAGATTGAGTTGCGAATTTAGAGACCATTTGGCATCGCCACCAACCTGCAGTACTTTATCCGTCTTGTCATTGACCGTAAAATCGTTGGCTGCACCAGCCAACAAATAGGGAATCAGCGTGGCGTTGCTTTTTTCAACAGGTGGTGGTGCATCCCATTTCAAAGTGCCATAAAATCCGATAGAAAAGCCAGGAAATTGCAAGGGCACGCGTGTCCACGAATGATATTGCCCATGCTTTACATCATTTCTGACAAAATTGATACCCCATTCCGTTTTGCCTGCTTCGTATCGCAAAGTTTTGAAGGGTATAGCAACTTCCACCGTCCATCTGTCGGCATATTGTTTAACCGCACTGAACCATTTGCTGTCCCAGGAGAAAGTGGGTCTGCCAAAAGCTTCTATTGTTGTTTCACTTTGTACGCCTAAAGGGCTGACGCCAAACATATATCCATTGGCTTGCCGATTTATGGGGTCTAACAGTACTGCAATGCCGTCGCCATCTAAGTAATTGACATCTCTTTTGAGTGTCGGAATGATGTGACGGCTCGAGGAATCGTAACAGGTATAACCGATATAGAGGAAGTGGTCATCGTAAGTCAAACGCGCTTCCGTTTTTGTTGTGGCGTGTTGTTTATTGTCCGGATATTTTTCCCAAAATTCTTTAGCTGGCAAGGCGTTTGCCCAGTCCTTTTCATCCAAAACACCGTCAACAGTGATGGTCGTCAGCGCTTTTTTTATACCAACTTGAAAATCAATACGATTCTGTCTTTGGTCGCCCAAACTGTCTTTTTGAGCAAAAATAAATGTAGGTATCAGTCCAAAACTGATAAAAAGGAACTTGTACATGTTGGTTTCACGTTTTGTATCGCTTAAATAATGGCTTTTTTGGGGCAAAGATAAAAAAAGAGCGTCAAAAGGCGTGGTTTACTGAGGGGGGTAAAAAAAACGTTCGGCGAATTTTGGAAATCCCCCGAACGTGTGTTCAAGCTTTTTTGTAAAAATGCCCGACATCCAGTTTACATATATTTGTTTACATTCCCAAATCCGTCAATATCTCAATCGGATTAGACAAAACCTTATGTATTGGACATTTGTTGGCAATACCCAAAAGGCGTGTTTTTTGATCCGCGCTCAAATCACCAATCAGCGTGACATGCCTTTTAAAATACGAGACATTTTGGTCATTATCACGTTCAAAATCAATAGATACTTGCACATCTTCTAATGCCCAACCTTTGTGGTCAGCATACATCCTCAGCGTCGCGCAGGTGCAAGCTGCCAAAGCACTGCACAGCAATTCGGAAGGAGAAAATCCTAAATCTGTGCCACCCGATTCAATAGGTTCGTCGGCAATCAGTTGATTTCGACCATTCGTCAGTGTTGTTTTGTAATGATTTTTGTTGATGGAGGCTTTGATGTTTGTTGCCATAATTTATATTTAATGGATAATGGATAGTTGATAATGGATAATTCAAAGCGTTGAAAATCAGTTTGTTGCTACAATACTTTTAGGCAAACCATTTTCAATTGAGTATATGTTGTTAAATAGTGACGAGGTGATTCACAATCACCCCGTCACTATGTTGTTTTAAACTTGTTTTACAAATTCTGCAAGCGGTTTCCTACTTCGACCTGATAATTCCCTTGATTTAAACGGCTCCTCCAACTGTTCCACATCGCCCAGATAACCGAGTGCAAGGACACATATTGGCAAACTGTTTTCATCTAAATCCAACATTTCTGCCGCTTTAATTTTATCAAAACCACCCATGGGATGCGCAAACACATCTAAGTCGCGGGCTTGCAAAAGCAGTGTTGCATTAGCCATACCGAGGTCGTGTTCGGCTGCCATATTATTGCTACCATTGCGCTCAAAGGTTTTTCGGGCAACCGTCACCACTAAAGCCGCCGCATTCTTTGCCCAAGGTTGATTACCAGGCATCAGACAAGACCAAATCTTATCGAACCCCTCAGTATTTTTGTGCGCAAAGTAGTACATCCACGGTTGTTCGTTGTTGGCGCTTGCTGCCCACGAAGCGGCTTCAAAAAGGGTATTCATCACAGTTTCAGAAAGGGATTTTTCTGAAAATGCACGCGGACTAAACCGTTTTGTGATGAAGGACGCAACATCGTTTTGCGTGTGCGCCGCTTTAATTTCTGTTATTTCAATTGTTTCTGTCATACTTTTTTGATTAATTTACTTTTTATCCTTCAAAACCCACTCGTTTGTGGCTGCCATCGCAATAGGGTTTATTGCCCGATTGTCCGCAGCGACAAAACGCAGTGACTTTGTTTTTATGGGTTTCTGTACCGTCTTTTTCTTTGACAGTTATATTGCCATAGACAAGTAGAGGTCCGTTTGGCATGGCTTCCACGATGCTTTCGGCTTCTACACTGGCAATGTCTTCGGCTGCATTATTCATATAGTAACTCAATGCACCCGATGGGCATTTATTTACTTGTTCGATGATGCGTTTTGTACTCGCCCCTTCGGGTTTTATCCAAGGTCGTTCCATGGGGTTAAAAACTTCGGGCAAGCCCGTTGCCGCCGTCCAACAAATGCGGGAGTGAATACAAGTGTCTGGTTTCCAAACGATTGTAACTTCGCCATTGGTGTATTTTTTAGTGATGTCTTTCATGTGGTGCGTTTTTTATGTTAAAAGATAGTAAACTTTAGGAATGCTTGGATTGTTCAATGGTTTACAACTTTCCGAAGGTTTCGAACCTTCGGAAAGTTAATAAAAGTGATATTTTACCCCAAAAAATCCGCTTCAGCAAACTCTGGATTCGGATATTTATAAAATCCTTCCCCTGTTTTCAAACCCATTTTGCCTTCATCGAGGTATTGTTTCAACAAAGAGGCGAAGCGGACGCTTCGGCTGTCTGCACGGGTTTTGACGATATACCAGGCTGTTTCCAAACCAATTGTATCCAACATACCAAAAGGACCGATGTTTGATTTAAAATTGCCCATCCATGAACGATCAATATCTTGAATCGAAGCGATGTCGCGGGTACGCAAATCACCTGCTGCGCCGAGAATTGCCATCAACATTTGATTGAACAGATAGCCTGGGTTTTCTTTTTGTATCAACACTGGAATCTGGTGAATCGCCTTGCCAAAACCTTTGAGCAAATCGATCACACTACCCTCCGTATTCGGGTGTGGCATGATGTCCACGACATTCATTGTAAAAACATCGTGAAAATGAAAGGCGCAAAACAAATGCGGTCGCCCCGTTTCTTTTGCAAACATGGACGGCAACAAATAAGAAGTATTTGTTGTCAAAACCGTATTTGGTTCGAACAAAGGCGCGAACGCTGCCCACACTTTTTTTCTTGATTTCTAAGTCTTCCGTAACAGATTCACTCACTAAATCAATGTTTTTAACCGCTTCTGCCTTGTCTGTTGTCGTTGTGATGCGATTTTGCGCTGCATCCGCAACCCCCTCAGTAATCCACTCTTTTTTGACAAAACTTCTCAATAATTTGTCTTGAATAGACCGTGCTTTTTGCAATGCCTCATCAGTAACATCATACATTTTGACGTTGAAACCATCCATGGCGCAGCGCAAACCAATGCGCAAACCTAGCGTTCCGCAACCGATTATGAGGATATTTTTTATGTCTTTCAATTCTTTCATAAGGTGGTTTTTCTTGTTGTGATAATATTTTTAGTCATGATTTTTGAATTCGTATAAGCATTTACGAGATTTATTAAATTTCGTAAATGTACGTTTTATCCATAAATAGAACGAATCAATAAACATTTCAAGGATTTACACCGTCTTTCTTTCTTAAAAAACCTAATTTTGCGCCTCATTTTCAACAGTCGTTGTTACCCAACTATCATTTTACATCTTTTCAAGGCATTATACTTTTCATTATTCACTTTACACTTTTCATTGACAATGCAATTATTAGACGGAAAATTTCTCGCCGAAACCATCAAATCAGAAATCAAATTAGACGTTGATCGCCTCATTGCCACGGGCGGAAAAATACCCCATTTAGTTGCCGTTTTGGTCGGCAACAATCCAGCAAGTGAGGCTTATGTGGGCAACAAAATTAGGTCGTGTGAGCAAGTTGGTTTTAAATCAACCCTCATTCGACGCGGTGAAAATGTAACCCAATCAGAGATTTTAGCCATCGTCAATGACTTGAACAAGGATGAAGATGTGGACGGTTTCATTGTACAGTTGCCTTTACCGAAACATATTGATGAATCGGTTGTGACTTTAGCGATTGACCCCAGCAAAGACGTTGATGGCTTTCACCCAACCAATTTTGGGCGCATGACGCAAGGTTTACCTGCCTTTTTGCCAGCCACACCTGCGGGCATTCTCGAAATGTTGAAGCGCTATAAGATTCAAACGTCTGGTAAGGAATGTGTCATCGTTGGTCGTTCCAACATTGTTGGAACCCCCCTCAGTATTTTGCTCTCTCGAAAGGGTTGGGATTGTACGGTGACGGTTGCGCACTCTCGCACAAAGAATTTAGCAGATGTTTGTCGTCGTGCAGACATATTAGTCGCAGCGATTGGTGTGGCGCATTTCATCAAACCCGATATGGTTAAAGAAGGTGCCGTTGTCATTGATGTGGGCATGAATCGCATTGAAGACAAAACGAAAAAAAGCGGCTCGCGGCTCGTTGGCGATGTTGATTTTGACAATGTTGCACCTAAAACAAGTTATATCACGCCCGTTCCCGGTGGCGTTGGGCAACTGACGGTTGTGTCGTTGTTGCTGAATACGTTGCAAGCGGTGCTTAAGAAGTAAAACAAGTCCAATTGACGGGTGATTTCAAATCACCCCGTCAATAAGTATTGATAATCAACCCATTAGAAGATTCACTATTCACCATTCACCATTCACCATTAAACAAGTTATGAACTATTACGCCATCGAAATGACGACCCCTCAGTATTCAGAAGAAAAAGCTGAAATATTGATTGCCCTATTGAGCGATTTGCCTTTTGACACTTTTGAAGTCGGTGAAATGGCACTGAAAGCCTATATTTTAGAGAAAGATTGGACTGAAAACGTGGCGCAACAAACGCCCGACATCATTCAGGGCTTTGGTTTTACCTTTGAAAAAACATTTATTCCTTACCAAAATTGGAATGTTATTTGGGAGTCAAATTTCCAACCCATCCGTGTAGATGATTTTGTCGGTTTACGCGCCGATTTTCATCCACCTACTGAGGGGGTCGTTTTTGATTTGGTGATTAATCCAAAAATGGCTTTTGGAACGGGGCATCACGAAACAACTTATATGATGATGCAGTTGATGCGCGATATGGATTTTGTTTCTAAGAAAGTCTTGGATTACGGTTGCGGTACAGGCATTTTGGCGATTTTAGCATCAAAATTGGGTGCAATAGATTTAGAAGCAGTGGATATTGAGGAAGCGAGTTATGAGAATACGCTTGAAAACAACGGCATCAATGATGTGCACAATGTCAAGGCTTTTTGTGGAACGCTCGATGTTATTCCGTCCTCTGATTTCGATATTATTTTAGCCAATATTAATAGGAATGTCATTCTTTATTCCCTTTCTGATTTAAAAAGCCGTTTGAAAACAGGCGGCACTTTATTGATTTCAGGTTTTTTGAAACAAGATGAGCACATACTTTTAGATGCTACGAAAAAAGAAGGTTTTCAACACATTGTTACACAACAGCGCGGTAATTGGCTTTGTATGAAACTTTCTAATCATCTATAAAAGATTTGCTATTTATAATTTTGCAAGCACTTTTTTCGTTTTTAACACTTGAATGAATACTATATTGATTGTATCATTTTGAAAAAATGAACGAATTTTGTTTTTGAGTGTATGTACTTTAACATTCATTATTCGTTTATCCATATTCGACATTCACCGAGTGTTTTAAACTAAAATTAAATGTTTGACTACATGACAAAGCATATTCTCTTTCTTCTTACCTTATTTTTATTCACACAAAGTATTGCACAACCGACATCTATAAAGCCTGCAATAACGGAAACGCCCTTAGAGTTTCTGAAAAAAATAGAATCTTATGTGACCTTAAGTCAACAGCAGCAGTCTGTTCAGACCTTCAAAGAATTTGAAAAAAAGTTCAAAAACGGTGGGTTTACGGACGGAGAAACGCTTCGTTTGATGGCTGTTTGTAACGATATGTTGTCCTTAAGACTTAATGCAAATCCTTATTTTACGAGTTTTTTGCGTAGTGCAACTTTGGTCGAGTCGGGTGTTAAAGACTCTCGCTTCGAAAAGTGGATTTCTATCATCGAGCCAATGATTGCAGATGCCGCTCAAATCAAAAAATTTGAGCCAATTAGGGAGCTTTTGGGTTTTTCATCGAGTTTTTTTGAAAATAATGCCTTGTATTTTGGAAACAATACGGTTAACTGGTTTGCCGACAACCGCGATTATGTTTGGCAATTTGATAAAGGCACCCCCTCAGTATTGTGGGAGAAATTGAACATTACAGCCATTTACAAAAAGGACTCTATAAGCATAAAGAATACAAAAGGGACATTTTTTCCAGTTACAAAAGAATGGAAAGGCGATGGTGCAGAGGTGACATGGGAGCGATTTAAAAACAATGACATTGTTTGCAAAATCAGTAAATATTCGATTGATGTATCCAAAGGGTTTTATAAAGCCGAGAAAGCCTTGTTGAAATATCCCGCCTTGTTCCCCAATAAAGAAATTGAAGGCGTTTTTGAAGATAAAGTCAATTTTGGTAATACGACTGTAGAAAACACTTATCCACGTTTCGAGTCCTACGAAAAACGCTTAAAAGTTAGTAATATTGGTAAAAATATCATTTACGAAGGCGGTTTTCGATTGTTTGGCATGACGGTTTTTGGTTATGGCTCATCAGAAGTAAAAGCCAATTTAATGATTAATGACAGCAAAAAAGGCACGCGTGCTTTTCGCTCAACATCGGAGTTGTATGTCATTCGGAAAGACGAAAGTATTACATCTGAAAGCTCTGAAGCGGTGCTTTACTTTGGAAAAGATTCGATTTATCATCCCTCAGTCAATTTGAAAATGAATATTCCTGAAAATATTTTGATGCTCGACCGAGGCGAAAGGGCAAGCCAACGCAACCCGTTTTTTAACTCCTATCATCAAGTCAATATGGATATGAACAAAATAAAATGGTTTATTAACAAAGATTCGATGGTTTTGGGTGACAAACAGCCCGGTTATGGTGCCAATAGCAACAACGCCATGTTTGAATCTTTGAAATTTTTTAGTGAACCCGACTTTAGGAAGTTTCAGAATATCTCAACGCGTAACCCTGTCGTTGTTTTGAAAATGTATAGCGACGAAGTTCAAAAACGTATTTTAAGTGCTGATGTAGCAGCACGACAAATAAACCCCAAAATGGATGCGAGTATGATTCAAAGTCTTTTGTACGAAATGGTGTCCAACGGTTTTGTGAATTATGATTCAGAAAAAAATCTTTTAGAGCTAAAAGATAAAGTGTTTCACTATTCGTTAGCCAATCAAAAAAAAGTAGATTATGACGTCTTACGTATCTCGTCAGAAACAACAAAAGAGAACTCAAATTTCTTCCTTCTCGATACGACGATGAGAATCAATGGGGTAAAAGGTGTGGAGTTGAGTAATAAACAAAAAATCCGTATTGTTCCTCGCGACCAAGAAATCATCTTGAAGCGCAATCGCAATTTTGATTTTGATGGGCGTATGTTTGGTGGTTTTGCGCTTTTTTATGGTAATAAATTTCATTTCGATTATGACCGTTTTGATGTAACGATTGATTCCCTTCGGTTTCTCGATTTATATTTGAAAACAGGCGAAGACCAATATAAACGTCCCATTGCGTCAGCGATAAACTCAAGGCTTGAACATTTGCGCGGCGTTTTGTTGATCGATGCACCCAACAATAAATCGGGTCGAGAAAACATCAAAATGATGCCTTCTTTTCAGTCCAAAGATTACAGTTATGTGTTTTATGATTTTCCAGAAACACAACAGGGGAAATACAAACGAGATTCTTTTTATTTCAAATTAGATAAATTTAACCTCGATGGGTTGGATAGCCTTGAGCGTAGCCAGTTAAATTTTAAAGGCACGATGGTTTCGGCTCAAATTTTCCCTGATTTCAAAGAAGCTTTGACTTTGCAGCCAGATTCTTCTCTGGGCTTCATAACGCGCACGCCTACTGAGGGGTATCCGCTTTATAGTAAGAAAGGCAACTTTAAAGGCGATATTACCTTAAACAATAAAGGTTTTTTTGGAAAAGGTTCAGTCAAATATCTCGACGCAACCATTGAATCACAAGACGTTGTATTCCACCCAAAACAGATGCTCGCCAGTGCTAAAAATTTTGATTTGAAGGAAAACGTAAAAAATAATGTGCCACAAGTAACGGCTCCTGGTGTTCAGATTAATTGGATACCACGTAATGACTCTATGTATTTAACGTCAAAAGATTCCGCTTTCAAATTTTTCCCCGAAGGGAACTATTCGATGCGCAACACAATCATCTTGACCCCAAGCGGTGTGAAAGGCATGGGCACTTTTGAATGGGAAAAAGGGTTTTTGAAGTCGAAATTGTTTTCTTTTGGCAGTCATTATATCCAATCTGATACCATGACATTGAGTATTCGCGCTTTGTCGAATATGTCTGACCAATTGGCACTTGATACCAGAAATGTACGGGGCAAAATTAATTTCGATACCCAAAAAGGCTTTTTTAAGTCCAATTCAGAAGATGTGATGACCTCCATGCCAGGTGTCAAATACAATACAACGATTAATGAATTTGATTGGGATTTGAAATCTGAAATTATTGATTTTCATACCGATGGCAAACCTGCATATTTTGTCAGCATAGATAAAGAACAGGATTCGCTCAATTTTTTAGGTACTAAAGCTTCTTACGACTTGAAATCGAATTTTTTGAAAATCCGCGGTGTGGATTATATCAAGACTTGTGACGCTTTTATTTATCCAGATTCTAACAAGACACAAATTCAGTTGGGTGGCGCTATGACCACTTTGACGAATGCCCGAATCGTATGTGATACAATAACTAAACATCACGTCATCAATCGAGCAACCGTCAATATCAAAGGACGGAAGGAATATACAGCCAATGGATTTTATGAATACAACGTGGCAGGTAAAAATCAAGAAATTCAATTCGACAACATCATTGGGCAGCGGGTCGGTACGGGCAATCGCAACCAAAAACGGACAGAGACTTCAGCAACAGGTACAGTCAAGGCAGAAGATAGTTTTTTAATTGATAAAAAAACGACTTACAAGGGGACGATTGCCTTGTCTTCGGGTTCAAAAAACCTTCGTTTTGAAGGTTTTGCGCACTTTGAACATGACAATTTGCCCAATCGTCAATGGTTCAGCATTTATTCGAATGCCGACAAAGCGGATTTGGCTTTGAGCTATAATCTACCTAAAAACGAAGAAGGACAAAACTTGAACACAGGCATTTTTATCAGCAAGGAAAATGCCCAAGCCTATCCAAGTGCGATGATGCCCTTGAGTTTTGCCAAAGACCGACCTATTATTGATGTCAGAGGTGTTTTTAAATACAATGCCGCTAATGACCAAATCGTTTTTGGCGATTCGCTCAAGGTCTTGGGTAGTAGTTTGCAAGGCAATAAAATGATTTATGACAACCGCACAGGCGTTGTCAATGCTGAAGGTAAATTGACGTTAGGCGGTGGTTTGCAATACATCAATGTTCTGGCTGCTGGAACAGCTAAAACCAAATTCCTGCCGCCAACCGAAGAGCTCAGAGACTCAAACGGCATCAAAGGCAGCCCCCTCAGTATTGAAGCTATGTTTGGGGTGCAAATGCACATTCCAGAGAAGTTGTTGAAAATTATGGCAGCCGATATTCAAGCAGGGACTTTTGATGCGCCCGATTCTGACTTTAAAAAGGACGATTTTAGCGACAAAGCCTTGACAGAATTTATTCCAGATGAAAAAGACTATAAAAAAACCGTTGCAGATATGAAGGAAAGAATGCTGAATATGCCTGATAAATACAACAATTTCAGCTTTTTGTTCAGCCGTGCCATGATGCGTTGGAATCCAGAATTGCAAAGTATGGTCAGTTATGGTTCAAAAGCAGATTTGAACAGCGTTCTGGGTATTCCAATTAATAAAAAAATTACGGCTTGGGTTGAATTTAAAATGCCGTCGAACAACGACGACCGCGTTTATATTTACATCAAAACGGCTAATGATTTTTCCTACTTCTTTGGCTATCAAAAAGGTGTTTTGGGCATTACATCCACGAATCCAAGAATGGAAGAAGAATTTAATAAAATCAAGCCTAAAGAACGTATCGCCAAAACCAAAGACGGAGACCTCGAATTGCAATGGGAAGACCCAGGTAAAGGTGAAATGTTTATTCGCCGTATGCAGAATGCACAAGGGAAGTAAGGTCTTTTAGATCACTGACAGAACTGATTCGACAGGTTTTCCTTTTAATCTTGTCAGAAATTAATGCAAAATCAGCAAAAATCAGTCGAATCAGTTCTGTCAGTGGTCAAAACTAAACAGTTATTGTTTTTGTCAAAAAGACAATTTGCTGCTATTTTTAAGCCTCGATATGCTTGCATAAAAGATATTTTTTTTAAAATTGCAAATCTAACCACAAAACAATCAATTTTATGCAAACAGAAACAGCCGTAGAAAAAGAAAATATGGAGATAGAAACCCCTTTCGTCATGCCTTATGTGCAAAGAGACGTGAGTTGGTTAAGTTTCAATTATCGGGTTTTGCAAGAGGCAAAAGACCCTTTAGTGCCACTGATGGAGAAGTTGAAATTCTTAGCCATTTACTCTTCTAATCTCGATGAGTTTTTCCGCATCCGCATTGCACAGCACCGCAGTTTGATTCGGATTTCAAAAAAAACAAAAAAGGAACTGCATTACAATCCGAAACAAACCTTAAAGGCTTTGTTGAAGATTGTAAACGAGCAACAAATAGAGTTCAGCCGCATTTTTATAGAAGAAATCATTCCTGCGCTGCGCGAACACAACATTTTTATGCTCCGACGCCTGGATTTAAAGAATGAACAAAAAGAATTTGTCGAATCTTATTTTCAAGAGAATCTGTTGCCTTTCGTGCAACCCGTTCTCCTTGTGAAAGATAAAGTTCGCTTTTTTTTGAACAATGCCGCTTTGTATTTGACGGTTGCTTTGATTTCAAAGGACAGCTATACGTCGAGAACGGAATATGCCATTGTCAAAATCCCAAGCGATTTCTTACCGCGTTTCATCGAGTTACCTTCTAAAAATGGGCGGCATGAAATCATTATGCTCGACGACATCGTGCGGCATTCTGTGTCGTATTTGTTCCCAGGTTATGATATTGTAGATACGTATTCGATAAAGTTAACCCGCGATGCAGAACTTTATATTGACGATGAATTTACGGGCAATTTGATACTAAAAGTAAAATCAAGCCTACAAAAACGGAATGTTGGACCTGCCTCTCGATTCGTTTATGACCGCACGATTCCTAAAGAATTTCTCGATTTTTTGAGCGATACGTTCAATATTGAAAAAAGCGATATGCTGCCGGAAGGTCGGTATCACAACAATTTCGACTTCTTTAAATTTCCTGATTTTGGCTTGTCACAACTCAAATACAAGCCTATGCCACCACAATCTTACCCTGCTTTGGAGGAAGCGGAGGACTTTTTTAGTGTGGTTTCCGAAAAGGATCACCTTTTACATTTCCCTTATCAGAGTTACGAATCGGTCATTAAGTTTTTTGAAGTGGCTGCCGAAGACCCCTCAGTAACGCGCATCAAAATTGTTCAATATCGGGTTGCTAAGAAAAGCCGCATCATGCGTGCCCTCATGCGCGCCGTTGAAAATGGCAAACAAGTATCCGTTTTCATCGAAGTTAAAGCGCGATTTGATGAAGAAGCCAATATCAAATGGGGCGAAGCGTTGCAAAAAGCCGGTGTGTCTGTTTATTACTCCATGCCGGGCATAAAAGTGCATTCAAAATTAGCTTTGGTAAGCCGAAAGGAAGGACGAAAAGAAAAGTTGTACGCCTATCTCGGCACAGGTAATTTTAATGAAGACACTGCCAAACTGTA
>JANMJN010000186.1:0-1668 GCA_031371355.1 Saprospiraceae bacterium | reverse complement strand
ACACACAAAGAGAAATAAACGATTCATTTTGTGTATAAAGATATTTTCAACACACACAAAGAGAAATAAACGATTCATTTTGCCGGCAGTAGTCGTTTATTTAAATCACCTAATTGTTTAACAAATTTTAAAAATTCAAAGTTATGAAATCAAAAATCATTTTTCTTGCAACTTTGGTCGCCGTGCTCTTCACAACACAAATCAGCGCAACCGTCCGCACAGAACCTTTTTCAGACGGTACAAATGTGAATTTTAGCACGATTGACAAAACGCTCAAAATCAGTATTCGGAATGTCGAAGCTGAATCTGTCGCCATTTTTTTGGAAGATACTGAGGGGGTCAGTTTGGTTAGCGAAACGGTTAAAGTAACACCGAACTTCGTTAAGGCTTACCGCTTAGAGAATCTTCCGAATGGCAAATATCATTTCACTGTAAAACGCAACGGCGTGAAGGTCGTGCAGTATTTTGACATCACACCGATTGGCATCAGTATGTCTGCTAACGAAAGGGAGGAAACTCTTTTACCTTCATTAAAACAAAATGGCGACAAGGTTTTTGTCAGTTCTTTTGTCAAAAAAGGCGATAAAACGTCTGTTCGTATCTTGAACAATGAAGGTGGATTGGTGTTTGAAGACCGATACAGTGAAGACGTTTTGCGCAAAACGTTCGATATTTCGAAACTCCAAGCAGGTATTTACTTTTTTGAGGTTCAAACTGCTGATGAAACGGAGTATTTCACGGTCGTTCACTAAGTTTTCAAAAATTTTAATCAAACCAATTATTTTGTAAAATGCAGAGGGGGCAGCTGATTCTTTATCAGTTGCCCCCCTCAGTATTTACCGATTGAGTTCATAAGTTATTTTGTTTTCAACATTAAAATTACTGAATAAGCAACCTTGAGGTCTCTCTTTCTGATTTTACGATATACATACCTCTTGGCAAGTCATCAATAAACATATCCTCATGTAATTCACGGACAAGATTACCCAAAATATTGTAAATCTGGATAGGTTTTTCGCCAAGTATGTTTACACGCGCCCCTAATGGAGCAGGATTAGGATAAATAACCATCTTTTTAGAAAACACTTCGACAAATATTACTGCTGTTTTTTCTGATCGTGTCTGATATTGCTTGGAAACTCTGTAATAAGCCATCAGCTTGAAATCGTCAGTAAAGTTGTACTGCTTTTTGTTTTCGCATTTAACGACACCTATAGTTTCAAAATTTACACCATCAGAACTGCGTTCCACATGATAATTCATGGTTCCATCCTCGTTTAAAACAGCCCATTCGATTAAAACTTTTTCTTCCATCCTTTTAGATGAAAAATTGAAAGGGCAATTTGTGGGACATTGTGCACTTAGAATATAGGTAGAAAAAATCAAAAAAATTGTAATTGTTTTTATCATAGTAGAAATTTAATTAAATTATAAAATATTTTATAGCATGTGAGATGAAAGTCTGCCCTATCGATGCGACAAAAAAAGCTTGAAAAGTTACTTGGAATCGTCTTTATACAGGCGTTGTACGTGTGAAGGGTGGTGATATGTTACAATGTAGTCATTGTGTCTTGGGCATCAATCTACTATATCCAATATTTGTGACGACATATTATTGAAATGTAGGGATGATAGTCATTTGAGTTCAAGAGCTTATAAAGTAAATCG
>JANMJN010000122.1:0-1933 GCA_031371355.1 Saprospiraceae bacterium | reverse complement strand
TTGCCTTTTGCTATGTTACTTATGTTGACGCTCATAATTATTAATAAATTCCGTTAAGACATCGCCGACGAGGTCTTTGACAAAGGCGCGTTCTTGTTTCGCAATATTTTTCAATTTTTCAATTTTCTTATTTTCAAACATAATCGTAAACCGCTTAATTGGTGCATGTTCAAACCCCACGAGAGAGGTATCAACGGTCTCACGGATGAGCGCATCAAGCCCTGCCAACGGTTTTTTATACTTATTCTGCTTGGAGCTGAAAGGGTCATCCAGGTCCATAGCAAGGCGCATTTTTTCCGCTTGTTCACCAATAGCTTCCGAGAACGCTTCTTGGAAAAGCGAGTCGAGGTCACTCGTGAAGTTTTTAGTCGTCGTACGTTTCATCACAACGGCTTTAACCTCCGCCTCGAGTTCAGATACTGAGGGGGGAGGGGCTTGAGCCGCAGTTGCCGAATCGACAAAAGCTTGTTCGTCGCGCGGGCTATCGAAAAGCGAATCGAGTCCGCTTGAAAATCTTTTTTTACTCATGATTCCATGATTTCAAATTTGTCACTAATAAGCTGCGATAAATTGCACGAATGTCATTCAACGGATACATTTTCCACACGTTCTAAAATCTCATGACAAAGATTCATATAGTCTTTTGCACCAACCGACTTTGGCTGATACATGAAAATATCTTTTCGCTGTGCGGGTGCTTCTGCAAGCGCAACAGTATCTCTGATGTAAGTCTTAAATACTTTTTCGCCAAAATATTTATGGATTGTCTCCACAACATCACGATTTAAAATACGGCGCGCATCGTACATTGTTGCCACAACACCAGCGATTTCAAGGTTTTTGTTCAATCGAAACTTTACTTTGTCAATGACTTGCTTGATTTTAGCCAATCCTTGCAAAGCGAGAAATTCGGTTTGAAGCGGAATAATGACGTAGCGACTGCTCGTCAAGGCATTCAATGTCAAAAGACCAAGCGAAGGCGGGCAGTCAATAATGATAAAGTCATATATTTCGGTCAATGGCTCAAACATTTCTCGAAGGATATACTCCCGTCCTGCCTCATTAATGAGTTCCATTTCTGCACCTGACAAATCGAGTGACGAGGTAATAACATCCAAATTCTCACGAACGGTATATGGTTCGGGTTCCGATTCCCCGCGCAAAGCTTCGTAGATCGTGACACGCTGACGCGGGATACCAAGGGAGAGCGTTAAGTTAGCTTGCGGGTCGAGGTCAACGAGCAGCACTTTTTTACCGAGTTCGACGAGTCCAGCCCCAACATTAATCGCACTGGTCGTTTTGCCGACACCTCCTTTATGATTGAGTAGAGAAATGATAATTCCCATAGATAAAGATTCGAGTTACTGTTTTTGAATTTGTGAAAATAGAATAAAAAATTCAATTTCAAGCTGAAATGAAATTTTCTTCGCGTAAAAGTACATTTTTCATCCTTTTTTTCCAACAAAATATATAGATATTATGTCGAATTGATGACTTTTTTAGCACTAACGTCATTGTATTCTGTTTGTTATTTTAGTTTTTCATTATTCATTTCGATTAATAAAAGGAGCTTAAAGGTTCTTTTTCGAATGACTAAAGAGGGGAGTAAAACAAATTGGATTTTTTTGTATGAAACTAAATGTAAAGCGTTATTAGAAACAACCTTTCAAAGTATTGATTATCAATTCTTTAAAATTTAAAACAAAATATTTTGAAACAAAGTTGATATTTTTAATCAAAAAATTTGTTTATAAAAATCATTTGTTTTAACTTTGACTCTTAATTAGTGAAAATGTTTTAAATCACTATAAAAAAAGATATTTCTTAATTTAAAATTCTGAAATGCTATGATAAGAGAAGATAGAGTCATGCTCAATGACCGATTCGTAAAAATCTTCAAACAACTTGAAGATAAAGGGACTATCGTCAAAAA
>JANMJN010000111.1:0-2641 GCA_031371355.1 Saprospiraceae bacterium | reverse complement strand
CAAATCAACAATCTTAAAGAACAAAAATTATTGGTTGTTCAGAAAATTGCTTTTAATCGGAATGATAACACCAACCCTGCTTTGGTGAAACAAAATGATATGTTTGTAAAATATGTTGATGCCAAAAGTGAATTAGAATCGTCGGAACAAAAGGTCAAATCCCTGAACGGACGGATTGCTGAATTATATCGTCAGAAAACGCAACTTGTCGGCAATAATGCTATTTGGAATAAGTTAAATAAGCAAATTGAAACCGCGGAGGCTGAATATAAATACGCCGTTGACAAACAGAATCAAGCAGATGTGATTCAACAATCTGGCGAAGAGGAAAAACCTGTGCGTATCATTGATCCCCCAATTTATCCTTACAAACCAGAATCCTCAAAACGCGCTTTGATTTCGGCTTTTGCTGGAGTTGGCGCGGGAACACTTGCCACTATTTTCTTATTCATGCTCACTTATTTTGATAAGTCATTGAGTTCTATTTTTCAATATGAAAAACAAGTGGGTTTACCTCTGTTGGCTGCGCTCAACAAATTAAACCCTAAACAATGGGGCGATTATGATACTTTTTTTAACGATGATACAAAATCAAAAGAAGCAGAGTTTTTCAAGGAATCGCTTCGTAAAATACGCCATGCCATTGAAACTTCGGGAGCTAAATCGTTTTTAATTACATCTTTGAAAAACCAAGAAGGCAAATCGTTTCTCATAGCTTCTCTGGCATATTCCTTTACTTTGAAGCATAAAAAGGTGTTGATTATCGACACAAATTTCAAGAATAATACACTTTCAACGATGGCTGTCAAGCCTTTTGAAAACAATCCAGTTGCTTCTGAAGTAAAGGTTTTACCAAGCACAACTGCTTTGGGTTTTACGATAAATATGCATACGGTTGATATTATTGGCAACAAAGGTGGTCATAATTCACCATCAGAATTGTTGTCTGGTGTTGATTTTAATAAGAAAATAGCTGATTTATGTTTGCGCTATGACTATATTTTTCTTGAAGCAGCGGCAATGAGTAAATATTCAGATGCGCTCGAATTGGTAGATTTTGTTGAAAAAGTCATTCCAGTTTTCGATGCTACAACGGGCATATCGAGTAAAGATGATAACGGGTTAGCGTTTCTTAAAACATTGAAAGATAAAGTATTAGGTGGCGTTTTGAATAAAGCAGACCTTAAAAACTTGAATTAATTGAGTCAGGATTCTTCAATCTATTGACCCTTAAACATACATTTTGTGAAAAATTATTGGCTAAAATCTGGATTCTATTCCCTGCTCAATCAATTGACCCAGATGATTTTTAATCTCGGTTCAGTCATCATATTGTGGCGTGTCTTGGACAAAGAATCCTGTTCCGTTTGGGTCATTTATATGACTATAACGGCTTTCATTGAAATTGGACGAACGGGTTTGTTGCAAAATGGCTTGATGACGTTCCTCAATCAGACCCCTCAGTACGAGCATGCAAAAATCAATAAAGCCTCCTTGTTTTTAAACTTCTCACTCTCTGTTGTCGTCGTTTTTTTGCTGTTAATAAGTAGTGATTGGGTTGGTCATTTTTACAAAAGTGCGGAATTGACGAGTCTTTTATCCATTTATGCCATGACGACTTTCATATTGTCAGCCCTCTATCAATTTAATTTTATTCAGCAAGCGAATATGGATTTTAAGGGATTGTTTTGGTCGTCTTTTGTGCGCAACGGTTCTTTGTTTTTTTATATTTTACATATAAAACTATCGGAAAACACGTTTTCATTGACAAATTTGGCTTATGTACAGCTTTTAGCGGCTGTTCCTGCAACACTTGTCGCTTACAGTTTTGCAAAAAAATATTTCAGTTTGAAAGCGGCTCTCGATTGGGCTTGGGTGAAAAGATTATTGGATTACGGAAAATATACTTTTGGGACAAATCTTTCGACCATGGCTTATAAAAACGTTGATAAGATGATGCTTGGTAAATTATTGTTAGGTACACTTTCCACCTACGATTTAAGTATCAAAATTAATAACCTTGCAGAAGTGCCAACAACAACATTAGCCGCTATACTATTCCCACAGTCTGCACGACGTACAAGTACTGATGGGGTCGCTGGCGCGAAATATTTATATGAAAAATCTGTTGGTGTACTCATGGCTTTGATAGTGCCAGTGGTAGTTTTTATACTCATTTTTGCAGATATGATAGTTTGGATTATCGGATCAGAAAAATATGCAAGTTCAGCCCCGATATTAAGATTGACGATATTTTATGGCATTTTTATGGCTTTTGCTATGCAATTTGGAACTATTTTGGATTCTGTGGGTAAACCACGCCTTAATTTTCACATTACCACTTTGGGTGCTTTCGTCAATTTGACGTGTAATTATGTGTTCATCACTTGGTTTGGCTTATTTGGGGCTGCTTATGGTTCTCTGGTGGCGATGTCAGTAATGTTTATTGTTATGCAAATAACCTTAAATCGGTTGTTTGATGTTCAAATTTTGAATACCTTTCAATACATGCTCGCTTTCTACAAAGTAAGTTGGCAAAAAAGTAAACAATTTTTACAACCAAAATTGACAAACGAATTTTGAACTAATATGTCAATGAGAAAAAAATATGACATCATCATAAATAAGCTTTTTAGGTCTG